>NZ_VTXF01000002.1:0-258411 GCF_013114585.1 Vibrio sp. 99K-1 | reverse complement strand
GCCATCTAAATATTGCTTAGCAATGATACATTTTAGCTCTCGGCTATATTTGGACATAAAAAGACCCCCAATAATTGGTGTCCAACTATTGGGGGTCAGTTCAGAGTGTCATGCTCTGGGGGCTTTTTATTATTAGCAGATTAACTTTGTTGAATCTCTTGGGACAATGCTATAGCCCGTGTCGACCGCTCTTGGTACAAAGTTCTCATCGTGAAAGCTTTCGAAAGCTAAGTTAGCCAGCTCTTCAGCGATGATTTGGCTATTAAGATTCACACTAGATAGGCTTATTGGAGTCAAACATGAGCTTATTGAGAAATCACCAAAGCCAATAACACTGAGTTTCTCTGGGATTGCTATACCTCTTTGTGTTGCTTCCAAGATGACTCCGATACCGATTGCATCATTGGTTGCAACGATACCATCAATGCCTCGATGGTTTGCTAGAGCTTGCGATAGATGGCGTCGCGTATCTTCGTAAGAGTTTCGCGTATAAGGGATATCAATAAGCACCGGTTCTTGTTGCCCTGCATTACGAAGAGCTTCGCAGTATCCGATGTATCGCTTTTGAGCACGTATATCATCTTTGTAGCGCGTTGAAAAATAAGCGATTTTTTTACAACCAGAATCAATAAGATATTGTGTTGTATCAAAGCCAGACTTTTCGTGATCAAGCCCCACGCGAATATCGGTATCACCACCTAAATCGAGTAACTGGATGACAGTCGCAGAGCTTCCTTTTAGCATCTTATTGGTCGCATCAGTATGCTCTTGACCTGTGATGATTAGAATGGAAGGGGACCACTCGAGCATTGAGCGAACTTGCTCTTCTTCTTTATCTAAGTTGTGATCATGGGATGCTATTTTTAGTTGGAAGCCTTTTGGACTAACTAATTCCTCTAACTGCTGCAGAATGTCACTGATCACTTCATTGGCAATGGATGGGACAATGACAGAGATGCTTTTGCTCTTGCTCCCGGTAAATTGACTCGCAATCTTGTTATAAACATAGCCAAGCTCATCAATTGATTTTTGAATCTTATCGCCAGTTTTTTTAGAGACCTTTTCAGGCTTTCTGATATAGAGAGAAACCGTAGATGGTGAGACGCTCGCGTGAAGCGCAACGTCGTCAATCTTAACAGTTTGAGTGGCTTTTTTTCGCATAAGAACGTAAACCTGAAGACTTAACGAGTTTAACAATAATCATAGTCGCGCCAATAACGATAGCTGCAACCAAATATGGGTAGGTTACTGGTACCCCGTTAGGGTTAGCAATACCAAGAGGCGATAGCGTAACATAAATGAGAACTAATGCCGCGACCATAAATACACTATAAGCTTCTGCGTAGCGCCATTTTGCCATCGGAATCTGAGGTTTGCTCATCTTCTCCACATAAGCATGACTTGGTGAGAAATGGCCGATCAGCAACATAATTGAGATTTCTAGTACGAACAATATCCCCATTAGGTGGATGTAGTGAACGGTAATCACATCCTTGAAGATAAAGTTGTAAGCACTGTAAACAACGATATGGAAAGGTAAGATAAATTTCGCTGCTTTCGCTGGCACCTTAGTCGTTAAAAAGCCAACTAACACAATCGCGATAACCGGAATATTATAGAAGCCGGTGAATCGACGCAGCAGATCAAAGATACCGCTTGGGAACTCCAACAATAAAGGAGAGATAATAATAGAGATTAGCGCGAAACCCAGTGACGTCATTTTACCGACTCTAACCAGCTTCTTCTCATCATTACACTTCATTAGTGGGCTGTAGAAATCGAGTGCAAATAAGGTCGCACTCGCGTTCACAATACTATTAAAGTGGCTAATCACCGTACCAAACAACGCTGCAGCAAATAGGCCTGTTAACCACCAAGGAAGAATCAATTTCACCAGCGTTGGGTATGCTAAGTCAGGTAGTTCTAAGCTGTCACCGTAGATCTTAAAAGCGATCAACCCCGGCAGCACCATAACGATAGGCACAATCAGTTTGATAGAACCTGCGAATAACACGCCCTTTTGACCTTCAGAAAGAGACTTAGCACCAAGGGTACGTTGAATGATCATCTGGTTGGTACACCAGTAGAATAAGTTCGCCGCAATCATGCCAGTAAAGATGGTTGAGAATGGGACGCTGCTATCTTCGTCACCAATGGCGTTGAGTTGTTCTGGGTTACTTTTTATTAGTTCTTCTATTCCAGTTAACGCACTGCCATCCCCTAGCATCATTAAACCCAGAACAGGAATAAGCAGAGAGGCGAGTAGTAACAGAACGCCATTAATCGTATCTGAAATTGCGACTGCTTTTAGCCCGCCAATTGCGGCATATAACCCACCTACAGCACCCATGGCCAATGACAACCCTGCGATTACCCAGAAGTAATCGATATTGACCATCTCTTGTATGTGAAACATTTTCTCAATGGTGATTGAGCCGAGGTAGAGGCTCACAGGGTTGGCCATGATGACGTAGCCAATAAGACACATCATGCTGATCATACGGCGGGTGTGGGCGTCAAAGCGCTCTTCCAAAAATTCAGGAATCGTTGTTAGCCCTCGCTTCAAGTACCTAGGCAGAAAGAACAGCGCCATGATGATCGTGGCGATTGCGGCTGTACTCTCCCAAGCCATACCGCTGATATCAAATCGATATGCGTTGCCATTTAGCCCAATCAGTTGTTCGGCAGATAAATTAGATAACAACAACGAACCCACAATGAAGTAGGCGGATAACCCCCTGCCAGCTAAGAAAAAACCGGACACACCCTCTTCACTTATTCCTTTCGTTTTACGATAAGAATATAGCGCTACAATTACTGTAAAGAGCAAAAAGCTAAATGTAATAAAAAGTGACTGACTCATTAAAAGTACCAATTTGATAGCGTTTCCGTGGAAAATACCTACATTCTTTGGGCTTCTCACCCTATTTTTGATAGAAAATTGACTTTAAACAATAAAAGTGAGTTCACATTCTAGGTTTCTTGATAGAGATCTCATTATTGTTTTTTTGTCGTTGCGATCGTAGCGCTACGAAAATAAAGTTCACCCCAAGAGATACGAATAACAAGTTGGAAAATATGTTTAATACAGCGAATTTGAAGAAACGCGATATTTCGGAACTACGAAGCCAACGTTGGTACGCACCAGATACGATTCGAGCGTTTGCTCATCGTCAACGCAGCCAGCAGATGGGCCTTAATCGCGAAGAGTTCATGGGTAAACCCGTTATTGGCATTATCAATACGTGGAGTGACCTAAGCCCTTGCCACTCTCACCTGAGAGAGCGCGCAGAAGCAGTTAAACGAGCAGTGTGGGCATCAGGTGGTTACCCAGTAGAACTCCCTGCGCTTTCGGTAGGTGAAGTACTGGTCAAACCAACGACGATGTTATACCGCAATTTCCTTGCTATGGAAGCAGAAGAACTACTGCGTCAGCACCCAATTGATGGTGCAATTTTGATGGGTGGCTGTGATAAATCGACACCTGCTCTATTAATGGGCGCAATTTCAATGGATATTCCGATGCTATTTTGCCCAGCAGGGCCTATGTCTTCAGGCAAATGGCGTGGCACAACAACAGGCGCAGGTACTCACACTAAGAAATACTGGGACCAACTTCGTTTAGGCGCGATTACTCAGCACGATTGGGTTGAGTTAGAGGGTGCCATGACCCGTTCTATCGGTACTTGTAACACTATGGGTACTGCATCAACGATGACTTCTATTGCTGATGCAATCGGCTTTATGATTCCAGGTGCCTCTTCTATTCCTGCTGCAGATTCTCGCCATACACAAATGGCTGCGCAGTGCGGTAAAACGATTGTCGACATGGTTTGGTATGACCATAAGCCGTCTTCTTGGTTAACTCGTGAAAACTTCCTGAACGGCATCGTTGCTTACATGGCTGTAGGTGGCTCAACAAACGCAGCCATTCACCTGATTGCGATGGCTAACCGAGCGAAAATTAAGATCACGCTTGATGATATGGAAGAAATTGCTCGTAAAGTACCTGTACTTGCGAACTTATTTCCATCGGGTGATCAGCTTATGGAAGAGTTTTTCTTTGCTGGCGGCCTAATGGCTCAACTGAAGAAAATCAGTCAATTCTTACACCTTGACGTAACGGGTGTGCTCAACACGCCAATGAGTAGCTGGTTAGAATACGCTGATTGTTACGATGACAACGTTATCCGTGACCTAGAAAACCCGGTAGTGCCACTCTCTCAAGGCTGCGCACTATCTGTTCTTAAAGGCAACTTATGCCCGAACGGTGCGGTAATGAAATCTTCAGCGGCACTGCCTGAACTGCGTAAGCACCGTGGTCGTGCGCTTGTGTTCGATAACCATCAAGATTTATCAGACACCATCGATCAACCAGACTTAGATGTGACTAAAGACACAGTCATCATCCTAAGAAACGCAGGGCCAGTTGGTGCTCCGGGTATGCCGGAATGGGGCAACCTTCCAATTCCTAAGAAACTTCTTAAAGAGGGCGTTACTGACATGGTTCGAATTACCGATGCACGCATGTCAGGCACACACTACGGCACTTGTATCTTACACGTTGCGCCAGAATCAGCAGTAGGTGGCCCACTCGCATTGGTGAAAACTGACGACATCATCGAGCTCGATATTGAAGCAGGCACACTGAACATGCTGGTGTCTGAAGAAGAGCTAGCAAATCGCCGTGAGAACCTGAAGCCAACACACAAAACATTCGAGCGTTCGTACGCTGCGCTATACCAGCAACACGTAACTCAAGCAGACGAAGGGTGTGATTTCGATTTCCTTCAAGCGGGCAGCGACGTTCCAGAACCACCAATTCACTAAGGTATAAACAATGAACAAATTTAAAAACGCAATTGAAGCTGGTGACGTACAGCTTGGTACTTGGATGATGACGGGCAGCGATACCGTTGCTGAAGCGATGGCGACAGTGGGTTTTGACTTCTTGGTTCTTGACCAAGAACACGTGCCAGTAGATTCACTCGATGCAGTCCGCATTGACCGCGCTGTTCGCAACGCATCAAACAAAACAGTACCGCTTTACCGCCTAGCGTGGAATGACGTGGTGCTGATTAAGCGTGCTCTTGATGGTGGTGCAAACTCACTAATGGTGCCATTCATTAACACAGCAGAAGAAGCGAAAGCTGCAGTAGAAGCGGCTTACTACCCACCACTAGGTAAACGTGGTTTTGCAGCTGTTCACCGTGCTTCTATGTACGGTTCAAACTCTGATTTCTTACGTGAAGCAAACGAAGAGCTATGCTTCATTTTACAGATGGAAACACCAGAGGCGATCGACAATATGGAAGAGATTGCAGCGGTTGAAGGTGTGACTGGCTTCTTCATCGGCCCTGGCGATATGTCTGCGGCAATGGGCCATACGGGTAACCCGTCTCACCCTGAGGTACAAGCAAAAATCGCACAAGGTTTAGATAAAGCGAAAACACTGGGTTTACCTTGCGGGATCGTTGGCGGTACACCTGAACTGGCGAACAAATACCAAGAAATGGGCTTCTCATTCGTCGCGCTAGGTTCTGATATGAGCTACCTAATGGCTCGTGCAAAAGAGCAGCTAGCAGCTATCCGCGGTGAAGAAATCACAGTATCAGGCGGTGAGGTTTACTAATGCTTAATGTCGTCACTAAAACTCAAGGCGAACTTGTACTTAAAGTCGCTCCACAACTTGGCGGTGCAATCGCAGGCTTAACCTATCGAGGTATCGATATTTTAAGACCGTTACCCAATCAAGATGATGTGATTGTGAATCAGTCAGGCAGTTTTCCTCTTGTGCCTTACTCCAACCGAATCGGGCTGGGTAAATTTGAGTTTGGTGGCGAGCGTTATGAACTAATTAAAAACTTTGGGGACCACCCACATTCCATTCATGGGAACGCTTGGAAAGGCGAATGGGTAGTGGCAGAAGAGTCTGCGACAGGGTGTGTCCTCAAGTTTTTACACCAAGCTGATTTGGAAGAGTACCACCACTGGCCTTGGCCTTATCAAGCAACTCAAACCTTTGAACTGCTTGAAAATGAGCTGAGAGTGACACTGAAATATTTCAATCTAGCAGAGCGCACTGTGCCTGTTGGCCTTGGTTTCCACCCTTACTTTGCCAATGCCGATCGAAGCTTGATTCAACTTAACGCAGACAAGGTATTACTCAACGATGAAAACACCTTGCCATGTGCCACTGTTGATGTGCCTAAAGAGTGGGATTTCAGTACTTTACGACGCCCTCAACCAGAGTCAGTCGACAACTGTTTCTCAGGCTGGGATGGTCACGCCAATGTGATTTGGCCTGAACAAGGTATCAGAGCGGAAATGAGTTCTCCGGATGCAAGCAATGTGATTGTGTTCGTGCCTGGAACTGAGAAAAACTTCGTTGCGATCGAGCCAGTAACGAATGTGAACAACGCAATTAATGACCTCACCAGTGGTGAAAGTGACCAGGCAATGAAGCTCGTCGATGCTGGTCAGTCCGTATCAATGACAATGATTATTAAGGTTTCAGACTATGAGTAACCCAGAAGTCTTATTCGATTACATCGGGCATTTACCTGAATGTCCAACTTGGGATGCCAAGACCCAAACTCTACTTTGGACAGACATTCTAGAACACGAGATCCATCGTTTCTGCCCCGAGAGCAAAGCTCACACGGTATTGAACTTCGAAGAAGAAGTGGGTTGTTTTGCTCTACGTGAAAAAGGCGGTTTTATTGCAGCTATGCGCACAGGCATCTTCCTTACTGATGACAGCGGCAAGATCGAAAAGCAAGTATGTGAAAACCCAAACAACCCGTTTGTTGCGCGTTTCAATGACGGCGGTGTTGACCAAGATGGCCGCTTCTATGCGGGCACTTACTGGGGCCCAAGAACGTTCAACGGTGCAATGTTGATGCGTATTGATGCATCGCTTACACCAAAGGTTGTGCAGTGCGACATTCTTGGCGCTAACGGCCTTGCATTCAGCCCTGACAAAAAGTGGATGTACACCACTGACACTCCTAACCATGTGATGTACCGAACCCCTCTACTGGCGGACGGTGAGCTGGGAATGCGTGAAGTGTTTAAGACTTTCCCTCAAGGCAATGGTCGTCCTGACGGTGCGGCAGTTGATGTGGAAGGTTGTTACTGGACGGCACTGTTTGATGGTCACCGTATCGCAAGAATCAGCCCTGAAGGCGAGATCCTTGAAGAGTACCCATTGCCAGTGCGCTGCCCAACCATGGTCTGCTTTGGTGGTGACGATATGAAGACACTCTTCATTACAACTACTCGTGAAAACATGGAACAGGAAGAACTTGAAGAGCGCCCACTTTCCGGTGCGATCTTCACAATGAGAACCAACGTGGCCGGTATGGTCAAACCAACATTTTTAGAGAACGAATAATATGCAAACTATTGGATTTATTGGCCTAGGTCTTATGGGTGAAGCGATGTCAAAGAACATCGTTCAAAAACACGAAGGTAAAGTTTTTGTTTACGACCTAAACAAAGAGCAAGTCGCTAAGCTCGTGGACGCTGGCGCAACAGCAGCAGACAGCATCGCAGAAGTTGCGAAAAAAGCTGACGTTATCATCTCAATGGTACCGAAGTCAGTTCACGTACAAGCCGTTTACAAAGAGCTTATCCCTGAACTATCTGAGCGCCATATTACCATCGACATGTCGACTATCGATCCAAGCGTGTCTATCGAAGTATCGAAGCAAGTGGCTGAAACAGGCGCAATCATGCTAGATGCACCAGTAGTTAAATCAGTACCGGCAGCCATCGCTGCGGACTTAGGTATCTACATCGGTGGTGACAAAGCTGCATACGAAAAAGTAGAACACATCTTGGCAATGATGGGTTCAAACCAAATCCACCTTGGTGATAATGGCCGTGGTCTTGTGATGAAAATCCTTCACAACAACCTAGTTGGTGGCATTCAAAACGCGATGAACGAAATGGTTGCAGCCGCTGAGCACTACGGCATCGAAAAAGACGACTTTGGTACTGCATGTTCTTACGGTGGTGCGTCAAACTTTTACATGACAGGCAAGCTTCCTGCTGTCGCTAAACAAGATTACACCACTGCGTTTTCTCTAGAGAACATGGCAAAAGACGTTCACATCATGAAATCAATGATGGAAGAGTCAGGCCTGACACTTCCAGGTGCAGACGTCGTTAAAGCGGTATACGACCAAGGCCTAGAAGCCGGTATCGGCGGTGAAGACTTTTGTGCAACTTATAAAGTTGTTCAACAAAATTCAAAAGCATAACTAATTTGACCTCCGGCTATCGGCTGGAGGTAATTTCCAATCGAGGCAAAAGAAAATGAATTACGCAGAAAATGTAAAATACGCATCTCTTGAAGGCAAAGTTGCTGTAATTACGGGTGGTGCAAGTGGTATCGGTGAAGAGCTGGTACGCAGCTTTGTAAGCCAAGGCTCTAAAGTTGCTTTCCTAGATTACGACAAAGAAGCAGGTGAGAAACTGGCTGAAGAACTTGGTTGCCTATTCCTGTTCTGTGATGTGACCAACACTGAACTGCTTCAAAACTGTTTCCAAGAAGTGTCTAAGCACTACAGCACGGTTGATATTCTAGTGAACAACGCTGGTTCTGATGATCACCACACTATCGATGATCTAACAGAAGAATACTTCGATAACCGCATCAACATGAACCTACGTCACCAATTGTTTGCGATTCAAAGCGTTATTGATGGCATGACAGAAAAAGGTGCGGGCTCAATCATCAACATGGGTTCAATCAACTGGATGCGTGGCCGTCCAGGTCGTGTGTGTTACTCACTGTCTAAAGCGGCTATCCACGGTTTCACTCGTACTCTAGCTCAAGAACTAGGTGAGCGTGGTATTCGTGTGAACAGCCTTGTTCCAGGCGCAATTCGTACACCTAAGCAAGACGCAATGTGGGCAAAACTAGACCCATCAGCAGTAAACCAATTCGTAGAACTTCAAGCGCTTAAATTCCGCTTAGATGGCACTCACTGTGCTCGACTAGCGCTGTTCCTAGGTTCGGATGAATCTTGTGGTTGTACTGGTCAAGACTTCGTAGTGGATGCAGGTCTAACTCTTAACTAATTATAATTAAATGGATTTTTAGCAATGTCATTTTTTGATTTAACAACTCCAGATGGAGATGCACTAAGCGGTACAACGGTAATCACTGTTGTAGGTCTTATGTTCATGTACACCTTTGTTGGCATTTGTGCGGGCTTTGGTGGCGGCCTAACGACGATGCCTTTGGTATCAATGCTTTTACCAGTAAAAATGGCGGCACCGATGTCCGTTATGGTTGGTACCGCAACAGCTCTTTACGCGACATGGTTATCTCGTAAAGAGACTGACTGGAAATCAGCAATGGTTCTGATTGGTTTCTCTATCTTAGGTGTACCAGTAGGTATCTACGCACTGTCTTACCTTCCAGACAGCATCATGAAAATGGGCCTAGGTATTTTCCTAATCGTGTACTCTTTCTACAGCCTATTTGTTCCACGCCTACCGGTTTACGATAAAAACTGGATTGCAGCGCCAATGGGTGCAGTAGCGGGTGCGTTAGGTGCGGCGTTCTCTACGAATGGTCCACCGGTTGTTATCTACGGTATGCTTCGTAACCTTGGTCCTGCGGCTTTCCGTGGCACACTGAACGCGTTCTTTACTGCAAACAACCTAACAATCATTGGTGGTTTGGCAACAAGCGGTATTCTGACTGTCGATACAGTGAAGCTAGTAATGTTCGCTATCCCGACTATGATTCTTGGTTCTGTTGTTGGTCAGTACGTTCATAAACGCATCCCAACATCTGTGTTCCGCCTAATGGTATTTGTACTACTGATTGCTTCTGGTGCAATGCTAATTAAAGGTGCTGCTGACTTACCGGCTGCTCTTTGCCTAGGTGTTGCATTTGGTGCGCTTGCTATCTGCCAACTCGCTTTCGGTAAGAAAGTAGCGGCTATCCGTAAAGCGGATGAAGAAGAAAAAGCGAAAGCAGCTGCGGCAACAGCATAACTGATTCTTTCTATCGTTGAATGAAAAAGCCCTATAACGTTTCATCGTTATAGGGCTTTTTTTTGAAGCAACTTTGAGTGTGCTAATGGTTAATTACAGCGAATCAACACACTGTGGGAAGATAGCTTGGAAACCTTCAGCGTGTTGACAGCTTCTGCCGCCCGCCTGGCCACCTGAATTACGTCTAAAGTGGTTGCCACGGTTTTCTGCTAGGTTTTCGTAGAAGGTCCACAGGTGCTCTTGACCTTGCATGCACTCAATAGCGGCTTTCTTGCTTTCCCATACTTCAGAGATGTCTAGGAAGGTATTTGGTTTCCATTCCATCTGCTCGCTTTGGTGTGGTTCGAATAGGTAAACCTGAGGTGCACCTAGCACTTTCTCACCTGGGTTATGACCCCAAGCTTGTGCGATCATACGGCACTGCAGAGTGATCTCAGTGGCGTACATGTGGTCTGTGTTGTATGGGTCCCATTTAGAGTGCGTCATGATGAATTCTGGTTGAATCTCACGGATCAGGTCGACGATTTGGTACTTACCTTCTTTGTCGATTTCCAGTGGGTAATCACCGAAGTCAAAGAAACGAATGTCACTTACGCCAAGAGCTGCCGCTGCTGCTGTCGCTTCTTCATGACGAATACGCTTAACGTCTTCAAGTGTCATGCCTTCTTGTTTCCATAGCTTTGCAGACTCGCCACGCTCACCATATGAAAGACATGCAATGGTCACTTCGTAGCCCAGCTTTTGGTGAAGGGCGATGGCACCGCCACAACGCCAGACAAAATCTGCTGAATGGGCACTGATTACTAAAGCTGTTTTCTTTGTTGTCATGTTATTAATCCTTTATTTACTCTTGAGCTCTTCTGATGAGCGTGTCTTCTATGTTCTTTATTCGGCTAAAATTGTTCGGTATCGATTTCGGCTTGAGTGGGCGCGTTGTAGCGACTGCCAACAAATGCCTTTTGCGGTACAGTGCGCTCAACCAGTTCTAGCAGGGCGTTCGAAACCGAGTAATGCTGCGCATTTAAGTTGTCTTCTAGATGCTTAAGGTTAGTGGTGCCTGGTAGTGCTATTGAATGAGGCGCTTTAGCCAGCGTCCATGCCAAGGAAAATTGAGCCAGAGTTGGCGCAGGTAGTGATACATTCTCTTCAGCAAAAATCGGCAGCAGAGAAGCGAACTTGTTTACAGCCGACAAGTTAGATTCAAAATTTTCTGCATTAAATCTCGGCATCGCATTGCGAATATCACCATCCACGAATTGATTGCTTTGCAGCTCGCCACTAAGAATGCCGCGCCCTACAGGGCTGAAAGACACGAAGGTACTTCCCAGCTCTTGGCATTTATCAATCACTGCGATCTCTGCGTTGCGTGACCACAATGAATACTCTGACTGAACCGCTGCAATTGGGTGGATCTGGTGTGCCTTTTCCAGCGTGGTTGCCGATACCTCAGATAGACCGAGGTGTTTGATTTTGCCTTCGTCAACCAGCCTAGAAAGTTCACCAATGCTCTCTTCAATCGGCACTGATTTATCCCAGCGGTGCAGATAGTAGAGGTCAATCACATCGGTATTGAGACGCTGCAGCGAATCTTCACAGGTTTGACGAATGGTTTGCGGGCAACCATCAATAGCGCGTTTACCATCAGGGCCTTTAAACATGCCGCACTTGCTAGCAAGAAAGAACTCATTACGGCGATGACCTACCGCTTTGGCGAGTAGTTTCTCGTTGTTACCAAACCCATAAAGAGCTGCGGTATCGAGCATGTTGTAGCCAAGATCAAGCGCCTTATTGAGTAGCTTGATGCTGTGCTCTTCACTTGGGGGTGTTCCGTATGCGTGAGATACATTCATACATCCAAGGGCAACTGGCGCGAGTGAGTGCTCACCTATAGTAATCATCGCCGGGCTCCTTACTCTTGCTCTAGCTGTTGTTCTAATGCGTGCAGTGTCTCCATAGCTGGTAGGCAGCTTGCGACACTTGAGTTTGGTTCGCGGCCTGTGCGAATCGCATCGAAGAACTCACGGTCGATTAGCTCGATGCCGTTGTTTGAAACCGCGACACCTTCCAGTGAAATCGGATTCTCTTTGCCATCGAATAGATCGTCGTAGCGAGCGATGTAGGTACCTTCGTCACAGATGTAGCGGAAGAAGGTGCCAAATGGACCGTCGTTATTGAATGAGAGTGATAGCGTACATAGTGCGCCAGATGGCGTTTTCATACCAATGCTCATATCCATTGCGATGTTGAGCTCTGGGTGAATCGGGCCTTGCAGCGCTTGAATCTTTGATGCCTTCTCACCGGTTTGGTATTGGAAAAGGTCAACAGTGTGACAAGCGTGATGCCATAGTAGGTGATCAGTCCAAGTACGTGGCTCACCTTTCGCGTTGGTGTTAGTACGACGAAAGAAGTAGGTTTGAACATCCATTTGTTGAATGTTTAGCTCGCCAGCAGCAATCTTGTTGTGGATCCACTGGTGACTTGGATTGAATCGGCGAGTGTGACCAGCCATAGCGACAACGCCAGTTTTCTTTTGAGTCTCAACCACTTTGTAGCTGTCTTCAATGTTGTCTGCCATTGGGATTTCAACCAGAACATGCTTGCCAGCTTCCATACATGCGATAGCTTGCTCAGCATGCATTTGAGTTGGTGTTGCTAGAATCACAGCATCGACGTTGTCAGATTTCAGTGCTTCTTTAAGTGAAGAGAAACCTTGAGCTGTTTGATTGTAATCTGTAATGAGTTGATCAAGTTTGTCCGCTTCAGGGGCAACCATCGCAGTAACGGTAACGTCGTCGATATTACGTAGTGCCTCTAAATGTTTTTGGCCGAATGCACCCGTAGCGCCTACTACACACACTTTCATAATCATTCCTTTTGTATTCAAGCGATTAAATTATTGGATATTTTGTAATTTCGTTGCGGTCGATTCAGTATCCTCGACCTGCAGTTGTTCTATGATCTGGTCAGATAGTTGACCGAGAGGTTGATCTGACGCTTCGATGTTGAGTTCACCTAGCGATTGATGCCAGTTCATTGCCCCTTCGACCATCGAGTGACTCATGCCTAACTCGTTTAAGGTCGCTGCAACCTCTTTTAATTCTGCGTGGCGTCTTTGACCATGGTTGAGCATCCGCTCTATGTGATAACGACTTAGGTGACTCAGATCTAACCCCGGGTAGGTGTGACCTAGCGATTTGAGTACGTGATGTTCAACACCTGATTTACGTGCTGCCAGAACGCACTCTGTGGTTAGCGCCTCTAAGCCTTTTACCAGTACTGAGCGCATCATTTTTATGCTTGATGCATCGCCTACGTTTTCCGAGATAACCTCAATATCGAAACCCAGTAGAGTTAGGTATTCAGCGACCTTGTCGGCTTTTTGTCCGGATAAGTAGAGCGGAATATTAGGCTGTGATGTCAATACTGGCGCCATGATGGCAATGTCGATGTACTCAGCGCCTTGCGCTTTAACCAGCTTTGCAAGTCTTTGTTTGGCTTGCGGGGAACAAGAGTTACAGTCGAGTACAATCTGTTTTTCAGTCAGAGAGCCTGCTATCTGCTGCAGTGCCTGTTCAGCTTGGTCAGCGGTGACTAGGGAAAAAATAAGTTGTGCGCCGTGAATTGCTTCTTCAGGACGAAATGTCCCTTGCACACCTTGATCAATATATTCGAGAAGTTTTTTCTCTCGGGTAAATATATTGTTCGTCTTTATGTCAAAGGCATTAATTATTTCAGGTGCTCGATCATTCCAAGAAGAAATAAATGTTTTTGCTGCTTCGCCAAAACCAATAAATGCAATCCTACTGATTTTCACCATAACCACCTTTTTGTTTGTTAATTATCTTTGGCTATGGTTAAACACTATCATTTGGTATTGAGTGCGGATAATCAATTTAATTCAAAGGGTATTCAATTTTGAAAATAATAGGGTTATTACAGCGACATTTTAACTCCGTTTGTTCGCAATAATTGTAAGAAGTGAGTCTGTACAGAAGTGGCAAACCAGTTTTTGCGGACCGTCAAACCAATGGGTCTGGATTGTTCTTCACCTTCATAAGGAAGAGCAACTAAATGCCCCTCATCGAGATCGCGTCTGATTTGATGTTGGGAAAGAAGGGTTAATCGATCACTGCCCAGTAATAGCTCTTTAACTAGCATTTGCGAGCTTGCCTCAATTAAACGATTTGGTACTTCCAGTGAGGCTTTGGTAAACATATCTTCGAACATTTTACGCGCAGGTGTTGCACTAGAGGAGACAACCCAGCTTGATTCTTGAAGCTCTTTGATACTGACTTTTTCTCGGTTTGCTAAAGGATGGTCAGCACGCGATAAAATGGTGTTCTTCGATTCAAATAAGGTTTCTTGACGAATATCGGTGCTGGGAACGGGAAAGCGTAGAGCGCCAATTAGAATATCAATTTCGCCATATTTTAGGTGGTTGAGCAGGTCTTTATAAGGGCCATCAATGACGTGTATTTGGCAGTCAGGATAGGCGTTAGAAAACTCATTAATGGTACTTGGAAGCAAGCAGGTTCTCGCAAGAGGTAAACAGCCTACTGTGATCACTGAACTGTGTCGGTTACTTAGAAGGTTAACCTCATCAAGCCCCTGTTTTATCTCAACAAAAGCGAGTTTGCTTGCTTTGTCTAATGCAGCCCCTGCTTTAGATAGTGCGATGCCTGTACTGGTCTTTTCAAACAAGGTAAACCCGAGAATTTCTTCAAGATCTTTTGATGCTCGGTAAACCGATGATTGAGACACTTCAAGTAACCGGCTCGCCTCGGTAAAGCTTTGTCCGTTAGCGACGGCAACTAGCGCTTTTAGTTGTGTGGTGGTGATATTAAACAGATAACGCTGCACACTATTTTTGCGCTGCTTCGTGGCAATCTTTAGCGCATTAGAGATGCCTTGACTGATGTTTTCCAGCGCACGGTCAATTCGAAAAGCGAAGGCTTCACCCTGTTTCGTTGGCGTCATGCCATCACTGGTGCGTTCAAACAGCTCACTGTTCATATTCTTTTCAAGCTTGGAGATAGCTTGTGTTATTGCGGGTTGAGAAAGGAAAACCGTGTCAGATGCTTTGCTAATACTTCCTGTATGAACGACTTCAGATATCGCCCTAAGGTGGCGCAAATTTGGGATGTTAAACATACGGTTTCCTTACCACTGAACGTTGGTTACAGTACGAAATATGAAATAAATCACAGTTTGGGTTTTTAGAGCTTAAACTCTATTAATGATCTGGCTCGAAATAGTCGACTCCCTTATCAATGGACATATTAGTAACGGAATTCAAACACTCTATGAAGTAGGGAATGATATATTGTTTCTAAAGTGTGACTTAATTCTCCAAAATTAACCAATTTGTAAAATATCAAATTTGACCATTTATTGATGGTGATTATGTTTATTTTTCATTCTTAAGTTTATGATTTTTTGTGATTATTTCTGTTTATCTCTGACCCTTGAAGAGCGAGGGTTATCTAATTTTTGAATAATGCTTTCAGTAAGTGAATTTTGTTTTGTTAATTCCTAGTGTTAGTTTTATCGGCAATGAAACAGGAGGTTCCATAGAATGAAAACTATAAAGACACTATCACTGGCTGTATCACTGGCATTTGCTGCAAATACATCAGCTGCGGATATCGATATTACAATAGGTCATGTCGACTCTCAGGATTGGACGATCTCTAAGAAAGGGGCTGCGACACAGGTATTCAAAAATATCGTAGAAGCGGAATCTGGCGGTCGTATCGCGGTTAACATCTACCCATCAGGTCAACTTGGTGGTGAAACAGAGCTGCTTCAGTCTACACAAGAGGGAATGCTGACCATGACGATGGTGTCTGGTGCTTATTCTAAACTGTGTAAAGAAGCCAATGTTCTTGAAATTCCTTACCTTTTCCCATCTGCACCTGTTGCTTGGGAAGTGCTAGATGGCGAGTTTGGCCAGCAACTTAATGAGCAATGTTTAAAACAAACAGGTCTACGTAACCTAGCTTACGGTGAGACAGGCTTCCGTCACTTCACTAACTCAAAACGCGAAATCAAGTCTCCTGATGATCTAAAAGGTCTGAAGATTCGTGTAATGACAACCCCGCTTTATGTTGAGCTGCTGAAATCTTTAGGTGCCGAGCCTACACCTATTGCCTTCCCAGAAGTACCAGCCGCTCTAACAACCGGTGTTATTGATGGTCAAGAAAACCCAGTGAGCGTTATCAGCGCGAATAAGTTCTACGAGCTGCAAGAGTACATCACGCTGGATGGTCACGTGTATGGCACCGACTTCTTATTAATGAACGACGATTTCTACCAAGGTTTATCTGACGCAGACCGTGCGATCATCGATCGTGCAGCGCAAGTTGCAGGTACGGTTGGCCGAGCTGTTCAGCAGGTTAACTCTGCAGAAGGCCTAGAAACGCTAGGTAAGAAAGGCATGAAGATTACATCATTGACAGCAGAGCAGCAGAAGCAATTCCGCGACAAAACTCAGCCTGCAGTAATCAAGTGGCTTGAAGGTACCGTAGATTCGAAATGGATCGATGGCGCACTTCAAGCGGTTGAAACTGCAACGAAGTAACTCTGATGTTCGCAGCATTGATGGTTTCAATGCTGCGCTTTCCCAAGGAGATAGGGAACTATGATGGAACAATATAAAAAACTATTGGCTTTCTGCGCAGGTTCGTCTCTGTTTGTACTGTTTGCAGTCATGCTAGTCACTACCATCTCGCGCTATTTCTTCAATACCTCAATCCTATGGGGTGAAGAGTTATGTAAGTACTCAATGATCTACGGTGTGATGTTTGGTACGTCTCTTTGTTACCTAGAGGGACTACACATTAAATTTGCGGTTCTAGATTCAGTCAAGTCGGCGACTTTCCAAAAGGTTTTGGCGATTGTGGTGGATATCGCAGTGCTTGTATCAGCGGGCATCATGACTTACTCAGGTTACCTATTTGTCATGAAACGCGGTGGTATCGAATCACCAGGTATTGGCTTGAGTATGTACTACTTTCAGTCTGCGTTAGTTGTTGGTGGTATCTGTCTGTTTGTGGCCGCTCTATTGCGTTTAGCACAACACGTCACGCTATCTCGACGCGCCAATGCGCCAGTCTCTTCTCTCACTCAAGGCGATGTATAAGGATCTACTATGCCATCAATAGCTTTAATGGGCGGTATGCTCGTATTTGGTGTTCCGCTAGTGTTTGCCATTATTTTGGCTATGTCGTTCTACGTAACGAGCACTCCAATCTCAATCAGCCTTGTTGCACAACGAATTTTTAGCGGACTAGACTCATACTCTATTCTTGCTGTTCCACTGTTTGTTCTGGCTGGCGAGCTGATGAACAAGAGTGGTATTACTAGTCGCATTATCGACTTTGCTAACGCCTTGGTGGGGCACTTCCGTGGTGGTTTAGCACAAGTAAACATCTGGTCTTCGGTGATGTTTGCCGGGATCTCAGGTTCAGCGGTAGCAGACACTTCTGCACTGGGCCGAGTGTTTATCCCTCAAATGGAAAAAGAGGGCTACAGCAAAGAATTTGCATCAGCACTGACCGCTGCCTCTTCGGTGATTGGTCCTATGATTCCACCGAGCATTCCTGTGATCATCTACGCGCTTATTGCCAGTGGTGTCTCGGTTCCGGCTCTGTTCTTAGCGGGTATTGTTCCGGGTGTCTTGTCGGCAATTGCCCTGTCAGTGTTTGTTTTCTTCTATGCGACCAAACATAAGATTGTGAATACCGGCGTGAGAACAAGCCGTCGCAAAGCATTGGTTAAAGCCTTTGTACCGCTAACGATGCCAATTTTTATCCTTGGCTCAATTCTAATGGGTATCGTGACGCCGACTGAAGCGGCTGCCTTTGCTGCATTCTATGCGCTGTCGGTCGGCATGTTCATGTACAAATCAATCAAAGTCAGTGACTTACCTGAAGTGTTTATGCGTTCAATGCGCGACTCTTCTATCGTATTGATTCTGATTGCTGTTGTCTCTGTAGCAAACTGGCTGCTGACATTTTCGCGTGTCCCGCAATACATTAGCCAACAGGTGCTTAGCACTATCTCAGATCCTATTATGTTCCTAATTATGGTGAACCTAATCCTACTGGCGGTGGGCCTGTTTCTTGAAGGCATTGCAGCCATGCTAATCCTTATCCCAATCTTCCATCCGATTGCGATGAGCTTTGGTATCGACCCTGTTCACTTTGGCATTGTGGTTATCTTCAACCTAATGATTGGTTTGATTACACCACCAATGGGCATCTGTCTGTTTGTCTCCAATACCATTTCCAAGGTCGGGATTGCTGCGATATCTAAGCAAGTTATTCCTCTATTCCTACTGGAAGTTGTGGTGCTGTTCTTCATTACTTTCGTACCACAAAGCGTGCTTTTCCTACCGAAGTTATTCGGCTACTAGAGAAAAACAATGTTTGTATTTGAAGTGTTGCTGCCGCTGATTTTTATCGTGGCAGTAGGGTTCCTCTCGACCAAAAAAGGCTTTTTTAGCCAACAATTCGTCGCTGAGGTAAGCAAGTTCGTGCTGTATGTATCGCTGCCAGCAGTGATCATCAGCAGCTTGAGTAGCATCGAGTTAGGGCAGGTCATCCAAGTCAACTTCATGTTGGTGTACGCCATTGCTGGCTTGAGTGCAATGACCGTGGCGATATTGGTGAGCAAAGGCTTACTCAAATTCACTTGGACGGAAAGTTTCATCAATGGTTTGGGCAGCGGTATGCCAAACAGTGCGTTCGTTGGCTTTCCAGTGGTGTTATCGCTGTACGACGGTCAGTTCATTGAAGCATTTTTAATGTGTGTGCTGATTGAGAATCTGGTGTTTATCCCATTGAGTTTGATTTCACTGGAGTTTGCTCAAGGTCGTTCGTCAAGCATCAGTGAGCAGCTAAAGATTGTTGCGGGCCGTATTAGTCGCAACCCGATTATCTTAGCGATCAGCTTTGCTTTAGTCGTGAATATCACGGGGATTCGCTTGCCAGAATTCGTGACTGAAGGGGTATCCATTTTTGCAAAAACATCGGTCGCATTGGCGCTATTTGCTATCGGTGGGGCACTAGGTCAGTCACTGAAATTTGAGCAGTTCAGACGAATCGCTTTTGTGACGTCGATGAAGCTGGTGTTCTTCCCATTGGTTGTTGTTGCACTGCTGATGACGCTACCCGTTGAAGGTGACCTCAAGTATGTCTTATTGATTTTTGCTGCGTCTCCTATGTTGTCTATCTACCCGATTTTAGGTGGGCTCTATCAACAACAACGCTTCTGTTTAAACACTCTAATTATTACGACGGTGGCCTCTGGACTCTCGCTGTCCGTCGTTATTGCTATCACAACATCATCATAAAAATAGACGCCTGTAGAGCGTGAATGAAAAATAAGGTCATAACATGGAACAAGTTAAAATTGCTGTCGCTGGGGCTGGTCTGATCGGAAAAACACACATCAAACTGGTTTCTGAAAACGCGCAATGTCAGTTGGCGTCGATTGTTGATCCTTCTCCGGGTGCTAAAGAGGTTGCGGAAGAGTATGGCGTTAAGGTCTACGCCAGCCTAGAAGAGCTGTTTGCACAAGATAAGCCGGACGGTGTGATCTTGGCGACACCAAATCGTCTGCATGCTATTCAAGCGCACGAGTGTATCAACGCTGGCGTGCCTGCCATTGTCGAGAAGCCTGTTACCGACTCGATCGAAGATGCCATTGAGCTTCTTAAACACGCAAATCGTGAAGAAGCAAAAATGCTAGTTGGTCACCACCGTGCTTACAGCCCACTGCTAGAGACAGCTAAGTCGATCATCGACAACGGCGAACTGGGCAAGACGGTATCTATCATGGGCAGCGCGATGTTCTACAAACCTGATTACTACTACAACGAAGGCGAGTGGCGAAAAGTTAAAGGCGGCGGCCCGATCTTAATTAACATGATTCATGAGATTGGTAACCTGCGTCATTTGGTTGGCGACATTGTTGGTGTTCAAGCTCTGAATTCGAATGCGACTCGCGAGTTCGAAGTTGAAGATACAACCGCAATCTCGCTGCGATTTGCCAATGGCACACTGGGCTCATTCATGTTGTCAGATGCCTCGGCAAGTCCACGAAGCTGGGAGCAAACCTCGCAAGAAAACAAAACCTACGCGACTTACGAAACCGAGGATTGCTACCACGTGGCTGGCACCAATGGCTCGCTATCGATCCCGACAATGCAGATTAAGTCTTTTAAAGAGGGTGTGACACCTTCTTGGTGGAATGCGATGGAAGAGCGCCAAGAACCAGTAACGCGTGAAGACCCACTTAAGCGTCAACTTGAGCATTTCTGCGCCCTAATTCGTGGCGAAGAACAGACACCAAAAGTCAGCATTTACGATGGCCTGCAAAATCTGTTGGTGATCGACGCCATCATCAAAGCGACAGAAACGGAGCAGTACGTTCCGGTTCAAGATGTTACTGCACTGGTTAATTAAGGGAGTTTAGGATGAAGTATTCAATCGCGACCGTTTGTCTATCTGGCACTCTTGAACAGAAGATGCATGCAGCGGCAAAAGCCGGTTTTCATGCCATCGAAATTTTTGAAAATGACTTAACTCAGTACCGTGGTTCTGCCGCCGATGTTAAACGCATCGCTGATAGCATGGGGCTTGAGATCTTGGTTCTACAACCTTTTCGAGACATGGAAGGGATGCCAAATGGCTTGCGCGAAAAGAAATACAAGATGATGGAGCGCAAGATGGATCTAGCGCATCAACTGGGCACAAAACGCCTAATGATGTGCAGTAACGTGAACCCACTTTCGACCAATAATCTTGACCGCTGCGCTGAAGATCTGCATGCCTTGGCAGAACTGGCCAAACGCGAAGATATGGAGCTGGGTTACGAAGCGCTGGCATGGGGTCGTCACATTGCCGATTACGATGACGCTTGGAATTTAGTGAAGATGGTCGATCATCCGAATCTTGGCGTGGTATTGGACACCTTCCACATGTTTGCGCGTGGCAACACACTCGATACGTTGCGTGAAGATATTCCAGTGGAAAAGATTGCTTTGGTGCAGGTCGCTGATGCGCCGAAAATGCAGATGGATATTTTGCAATACAGCCGTCACTACCGTTGCTTCCCGGGTCAAGGCGATTTCCCAGTGATCGACTTTGTGAAAACACTTAAAGATAAAGGCTACGATGATTACCTCTCTCATGAAGTGTTTAACGATGAGTTTCGCGCTTCTTCTCCAAGAGAGAAAGCGGTGGATGGCGTACGTTCACTGAAATGGCTCGAAGATCAGACCAACAACTTGTTTGAGATGCCAAGTGTGTCTGATTTGAGTTTCATTGAATTTGCCGTGAAAGAGCGTGAAGACAATCCATTTACCGATGTGATTGAGTCATTGGGCTTTAGCAAAACACATAGTCATAAGAGTAAGAATGTCGACCTATACCAAGTGGGTGATATTAACTTCGTCTTTAACTACGAGAAAAACAGCAACGCTCAGACTTACTTAGAAGGTCATGGTGAATCTGTGTGTGCGCTAGGCGTGTTAACCAAAGATTCGGATCGTTTGGTTGAACTGGCAAAACGCTATAACAGTCCAGCGATTTTCCAAGCTCGCCAAGAAAATGAGCTGGATATTCCAACACTTAAGAGCTCTAGTAACTTGATGATTCATCTTTTGGATGAGAACCAAGCAGACAAGTTTTACGACGTAGATTTCAAGCCAGTAGAGCAGCAACCGGCAGTGAACGATAACTTGATTCGCGTTGACCACATTGGTCAGGTAGTGTCGCCAGAGACTTTGCTGTCGAACATGTTCTTCTATAAGTCGATCTTTGGTTTTGTTCCTGAAGATAGCTTTGATCTGCCAGACATCAACGGCCTGATAACTAGTCGTACTATCAAGAGTCCTAATGAGAACATTAAGATCGCACTTAACAGTACCAGCGCTAAGCGTACTTCGGCTCAGCGATTCTTAAATGATTCCAATGGCGCGAGCATCAATCAGATTGCAATTGAGTGCCGAGATATCTTTAAAGCGGCGGCGAACCTATCGCCTATCTATCAATTGAAGATCCCGAACAACTACTACCTAGATATTCAGGCACAATTCGACCTGGAAGATGAGTCGATTGAGCAGCTACAGAAGAACAATATTCTTTACACCGAAGATGACACGGGGGCGTTCTTCCATTTCTACACCAAAGAAGTGAATGGCCTATTCTTTGAAGTGGTACAGCGAGTGGGTGAGTATAAGAAATACGGTGAAACCAACGCCTTTATTCGCTTGGCTTCCCAGTCTTATCAGGATTAAAACTAATCAGCACACCCGCTTTTATCCTGAGCAGTAAGAGAGTGTGTGAGTAATCGGAAAGCCACCACTGAATTCAGTGGTGGCTTTTTTTCTTGGGCTTGTTTGTTAAGCTTTAACGGCTCTGCATTGTTATTCATGCTGGCTCTAGCAGTTTCGTAAAGGCTGTGTAATCCTACGACCATCTGTCGATTATCTGATATAGGTTATGTTTAGCGTCCCACTGAATAGTTTTGTACATCGTGTGAGTGATAAGAGCCAAGTAATGGCGAACGCTGCTGAGTGTGGATGTCAGTTGAAGCGAGTTCGTCGCTCACGCAATTGGTTACTGGTGGCTCAGGAGCATCAATTGATCGAATTCAAAGCTTTGTTAACTCATGAGAAAGACGGCTGGATAACAGTAGCCATAGACAAGGTGCTGCCTAAACCTGTGGTGTGCTTGGCGTCGCTGTTAGCGGCAACACCTTCGATGACGGTCGCTCAATTGGTGATGGAGTCTGGATGTTCAATGGCTGAAGCACGACGAGCCATTGATGACTATGAAGGGTTATAGATAATTAGAAAAGTACCGAGCAGCAAAAAGCCCGTAACGATATGGCGTTATTTCAGCGCGATATCGTTACGGGCTTTATCATCTGTGTTGCTGTTAAGCGAAGCCATGTGGCTTATGAAGCATTGACTCGATTAAGAGTTCGCTACTTTTACACGAATTGTGTTTTTGCCAAGCTTGGTCATGTGCAGCTTGTCTAGTGCAGTTTTCGCTTCTTCTTGCTCTGGCATTTCAACGAAAGCAAAACCTTTTGAGTAGCCAGTTTCTTGGTCTAATACTAGGTTGCATGCTTTTACTGAACCGAACTCAGAAAATAGTACACGGATGTCTTGCTCTGTTGTTGAGCGAGATAGGTTACGAACTAGAAGTTTCATAATGAACCTTGAATATGAATTTACGTCGCGCATTGTCGCACATTTTGAAGGTCACCCTTACAAAATAATTTAAGATCTCATTTGTTTGGGTAGCCAAAATCTGCGACAGCACTTTGAGTTGTTTGGTGTGATTATTCGTCGTCGAACTGTTTGATGGTGAAGGCGTCTTCGATTCGGTTCAGCTCTTCTTGTTCTTTCTGACGAAGCTCTTCTTGGCGAGCTGTTTTCATCTCATTGAGACGTTTCTTCTCTGACTTGGTCAGGAACTTAACGGCTTTTTTGTTGGTTAATGCGTAAGCAACTACGTCTTCACCTTTTTCTCTGCGCTCGTTTACGCGTTGTGAGAAACGTTCATTGTCGCGAGCTTTACGCTCCGCTGAGGTTAACTTGCTCATGCTTTAAAGCCTTTTTAATTTATCGTGGTAGGGAATCTACACGTGGCGAAACAAAGGGGCATTCATCAGTATGAGGTATCGGCCATTTGTACGCTGGTGGCGCATTTTAGCACAGTGGAGGAGCATGTAGGCATGCTATTCTAGGGATTAAACGAAACAGCCCACAACGTGTCGTCGTGGGCTGGATTCTAAAGTGGGCGATTCAGATCGAATGAAGGGCGAGTTGTCTAAATCTTTTCAATGTACAGGATGACCTCTCCGACCTTAAAGCCAAACTTAGACATCTCGGTCTTATTGAACAATCGTTTTTCATCCATCAAGAACATCCAATCATCCAATGTAACTTCATAGGTACTGCCGTCGACTTCAATTTCTAAATCGTACTTCCAATACAGTGCAGAGCCTTGTGTTTCGCCATATGCGGTTCCTACCACGTCGTTAGCGGTACCTGAGTAGGTGTTGTCGCCGGTTTTTATCAGGTTCCAAATTCGGGTTGAGCGTTCACCATCGGCAAATGAGAACCACTCTTTGATTTCACCGTTGTTGCCTTCCCACGTAGCGATCAGTTTGGCATCAAAACGTCGTAGCAAGTTGCCGGAGCGGTCGAGTACCATACCGTAAGCCATTAACTCGCCATTGAAGAAGGTCTCAAGTTTGAGCTCTGGTGTTGTGTCGACATGATTATCAAGGCTGGCAGAGCCGCAACCTGTTAGCCAACTAAGAGACAGTATTGCTAGAGCAATTTTGATTATTGTTGTTTTTGGATTCATTTATTCAAACCTAATAGTTGTTTGCGTAGGCCCGGTTCGGAGGTGTTTTCAGAGAGCCAGATAGCAAGGAAGGCATCGCCAAATTGTTTGTCTTGAATGACACCGATAGGCTGCTCATCGAAGTAAAAGCGGCTGACGTTATCTTCTGCTACACGAATCGTTAGTGTGCTTCCTGCTTCTACGTTGGGCCACATCGAATAGAGTGGCTTCAACCAGCGTTCGATGTTGCTGTTAGGGTAGCCAAGTTTGTTCCATTGATCTTCGGTCGCTTCGACCAGATCCTTACTGTCTATTGAACGGTAGTACTCTATTTTCAATGCGCGTTCTGAACTAGAAGGTGCGGTGTAGAATTCAGCAGAGTAGAGGGTCCAAAATAGGTAACTCATTTCCCCTTGTCCGCGCTTGTTTAAATCGTCGACAGCAGAGGCGCGCGCTTGCCCAGCAAACAGTAATGCTGCGATTAATAGAGAGAGAGTGAACGCACCTAGAAATGCTATTGTGTAGTGGTTGTTTGCAGTCGTTTGAGTGTTAGATTGGGCACACGCGTGACTCTCAGTGCTCTTTGAGTGGAGCGCCTGTGTCCGTTTGAGTGAGTAAGCCATAAGTCACCTCGTTGTCCTTGCCATTGTCGGTTTCATTAAGTTGGAGTAGGCGGCCACAAGAAGAGGCAAAAATATCCCCCAACTCAACGCAAGGGCAGCAACTACCGATGCATCTGGCCAAGTAGCGAGGAGGGCGCCCGCTTTGATTCCTCCCCAGTAGCTACTAGTACCCGCTACGAACCCTAAGGCGAACAAGATCACTTTTGAGCATTTTAAGAGCCAATTAAGGCTGTGGTTGAAGCTAATCAGGAACATGATCCATAGGCAGACGAGCCACACAGGGAACCATGATTGATTGGCAATGGCAGGGTCGACGGCGAAGACGCCGAAGTGAAGCATGAGGCTATCAAGCAGTAGCCCCAATGGTAATAAAACGAGTATTTTAAGGTCGCTGTGGCGAGTCGGTGATAATAGGAAGTGAATGATCACCAGCAGCGGTGTTACGAACGGGGCTTGAGCGGTGAAGAACGCGCTGCAAACCCAGGTCGCTTGAAACAGAATGAGATTAATAATCCAAAACCGTTTCATCTTTCGCTCCAAAGTAACGAGGTTTTCTTGCGACTAAGTGGTGAGTACTGATCACTCGCTCTTTGAATGCACCTTCACAGTAGCAGAAGTAGAAGGTCCAAAGGCGCTTGAACTCTTCTGAATAGCCCAGTGATTGTAATTCTTCCCAGCTGTTTTGAAAGGCAATATTCCAGTCGTTCAGTGTGCGTGCGTAATGTAGACCGATGTCGTCGATCTCTTGTACGACAAGGTCGGTGCTGGTCGCAAGGTGTTGGGTCATCACTGAGACAGAGGGTAAGCAGCCTCCAGGGAAAATGTATTTTTGAATAAAGTCGACGCCTTTACGGTACTTTTCATAACGCCCATCAGCGATGGTAATCGCTTGAATCAGCATTTTTCCGGAAGGCTTCAACAATGAAGAGCATTTCTCAAAGAAGGTTTGCAGGTATTCATGTCCCACCGCTTCTATCATCTCGATGGAAACCAGCTTATCGTATTCACCCGTTAGGTTGCGATAGTCTTCTTTGAGTAGAGTAATTTTATCGGTTAAGCCGAGCGATTTTACCCGCTGCTCTGCAAGCTCATGTTGTGCGTCTGAAATCGTTGTGGTGGTGACGTGGCAACCATAATGTTGTGCCATGAAGATTGCTAAACCACCCCAGCCAGTGCCAATCTCGACCACGCTATCCGATTCTGAAAGTTCCAAACGCTCACAGATCGTTCTCATTTTGTTCTGCTGTGCTTTCGATAAAGTCAGCGCTTCATCGCTGTAGATCGCCGACGAGTATTGCATCGAACTATCAAGGAATCGCTCGTACAGCTCGTTACCGATGTCGTAGTGGGCCAGAATGTTTCTCTTGGAGCCTTGCTCGGTGTTGGCGTTTTTGCGACGAAGCAGGAGATTCTTAATGCGAGAAATCCACTGAGTTTTGTCGTCTAGCTCATCTAACTGGGCTTGGTTGCGAGCCATAATCTGGATAACGCGGGTTAAGTCTGGACTGGTCCATTTACCATCTATATAGGCTTCGGATGCCCCGATACTGCCGTTGACAACCACGTCTCTAAAAAAGGTCGCATCATGAATCACAATTCGACCTTTCAAATCTGCTTCTCTGTCTCCAAACACCGAATGCTGGTCTCGCTCGATGATTTCTAGCGTTGCAAATTGCAGGCGCTCTAGGACCTTAAAGATTAAAGCTCGATACTTACAGTTGCTTGAAACAGCAACGGCTTTAGCTTGTTGTTCAATGTTGTTGTTTTGTTTTGCAAGCTGTTCCATGTCAACCTCGCTGAGAATTCATTCTGACTTTTTTGCCAACTAAGTTGGGTGGCATTCGTTGATTTGAGCACACTCACAACATAATCGAATATTGGTTTTGGCGCTTAAGGTGTTGAGTCCGGATGCGCCACAAACGGTACTTTTTTCAGGAATAACTTAAGAGCCTGATAATAAATCCCCATCACAACTTTCACCGTCATTGCCGGGATCTTAAAAACCGTTCGTCTAATGTTTGTTTTCGTTACTGACTGTTTAGTCAAAGCTAGTGTCGCATCGAATATTCGTTCGCTTCTGCGGCTTTCGATGTGAACGAGCGTTCGTTTCGCTGGTGGCTTAATTTTCCAAAAATAGGTCATGTTTAAATCCATGAACGGCGAAACGTGAAAATCTTTTTTAACTTTCAACTCTTGGCGCATATCGATCAGATAATAGTGCCTCTCTCGCCAAGGTGTGTTGCTAACCTCGGCCAACATATATCGACACTCGTCTGCTTCGTCGTAACAGAAAAAGCAGTTGATTGGACTAAAGTAAACACCTAAACATCGACATTGAGCAAGCATTGTTACTCGGTTTTCATCAGACCAATCGCCACCAAGTTTTTGTACTTTGGATGCTATACGTTGTTTTAGAGATTTAGGTTCATCGCTAACTGTATTTTCTTCTTTTTCAGCAAGATAATCCGATTCGACAAAGCGAATCGGGTTGTACCAGCGAGTCCCAAACAGCGCACTTCGCTCAGTGGTCTTAGGCAGCTCATCGAGATCTAGCCCCATCATGTAGAGCTGGTAGCTGAACTCATGAGGGATATCACCAAAGCGGCGATGTCTGACGTTTCCCCAATAGATACCGCTGAACTCTTCACTCTGTTCAGATGCTATTTCTGTGTTGGATGCTAGGGTCTCGGTGTTCATTGTGCTGAGCTCGTGCTGAGATCCAGACCAAAGCGCTTGGTTACATCCAATGCGCTATGCACACCATCTTCGTGGAACCCGTTGTACCAATACGCGCCTGCGAAATGCGTATTCTGTTTACCGCAAATGCGGTCACGCTGTTGTTGTGCATTGACTGTGTTGGAGTTCAATACTGGGTGGTGATACACAAAGCTTCGAATGATCTTTTCTGGAGCGATGGCTTCACTCTGGTTTAAGGTCACGCAGAAAGTGTCTTTGCTCTCTATTCCCTGCAGAATATTCATGTTGTAAGTGACACAAGCTGGTCGCTTACTATTACCATCCAGCATGTAGTTCCAACTTGCCCACGCCAGTTTTCTGTCTGGTAGCAAGCTGGTATCGGTATGAAGAACCACTTCATTGCGGCTGTAAGGTATTTCACCTAATACCTCTTTCTCCTCAGGCGTTGCATCGCCTAACAGTGCTAACGTTTGGTCTGAATGGCAGGCGAAAATCACTTCATCAAAGTGCTTTGTTGCACCGTCTTTAAATTCGATAGTCACACCTGTTTCATGACGAGTGACTTGCTGAATCGATGTGTTCAATGCCACCGGCTTGCTTAGGCGAGAAAGGATGATCTCAACATAAGAGCGAGAACCTTTTGGAATCACATACCATTGAGGGCGATTAGCAATATCTAGCAGGCCGTGGTTGTAGAAGAACTGAATGAAGAACTTAAGTTCGAACTCTTCCATCTCTTCAAGGCTTGTTGACCAAATAGCGGCACCCATCGGTAGGATGTAGTGTTGGCTAAAGAAGTCTGAAAATTGGTTATCACGGAGGAAACTGCCAAGGGTAACGTCAGGTGTAAACACATTGCTTTCGAATTGAGCCTTACACAACTTGTTGAATTTCAGAATGTCAGAGATTAATGACCAGAACTGCGGCTTGAAGATATTGCTCCTCTGCGCGAACAGCGAGTTAATGCTGTGACCATTGTATTCAAACTGAGTGGTTGTGTTGTGTACACTGAAGCTCATTTCTGTTGGTTGCTTCTCTACACCCAACTGTTCGAGTAGTTGATTGAAGTTTGGGTAGGTTCGATCGTTGAACACGATGAAGCCAGTATCAATCGAGAACGCCGAGCCTTGATGTTCAATATCAACGGTGGCGGTATGTCCCCCAACGTAGTCGTTTTTCTCGAATACGGTTACGTCGTGGTGTTTGTCTAATATGTGCGCGCAAGTGAGTCCAGAAATGCCTGAACCAATAATGGCGATTTTCTTCATTGTTATACCATCCTTGAAGCGAGTTTTTGCCAAACTGAAGTTGGAAGCATTCTTAATAGCTTCATCAACATGATGAATCGTCTAGGGAAATCGATTTCGCTCTTTCCTTGAGCAATTCCATTAACTATTCGTTGAGTTGCGGCCTCACTACTAATAATCATAGGCATAGCGAAGGTATTTCGCTCGGTTAATGGCGTTTCAACGAAGCCAGGGTGCACAATTGTGACATGAATATTGTGCTTGGCGAGATCAACCGAAAGTGTTCTGCCTAAGTAAGTGAGTGCCGCTTTTGAAGCGCCATAGGCCTCAGCTCGTGGAAGAGGCAAAAAGCTAGCGCTAGAGCTAACTAAAACCAAGCGTCCTCCGGGTTTGATGTTTTTCAACCAAGACTTTAGAGCGTAACCAATAGAGATTAAGTTAATGTTGATGACGCGCTCAAAAAGCTCTGCATCAAAGTTGACTGGATCATCGATGTATTCACAGTCACCCGCATTGAGTATCAGCAGGTCGAGAGGTTTGTCTTGGTCAAGCTCTGGGAAATTGTGGAAATCCGTCAAATCAAAGCACAGTGGTGTGATCGTCGACTCCGCGATGTCACTTTCGTGCGAATCGACTAGAGCCTGTAACTTCTCTTGGCTACGACCACAAGCAATGACGTGATGTCCTTGCTGGGCATAATCGAGAGCGAGTGATTGGCCGATACCTGAGGTCGCGCCTGTTATCATAATATGCATTATCGGCTCGCTCTTTTCTTGATGGATTTGATGGCGCAGCCTAATACCGGAATATGTTCATACAACATAGAGCCGACATCGAGATAGTCTCTATGGTAAATCACTTGATCATCGAGCATTTTTAGGTGGCTGTGGCCTTGCACCTCAATTGGCTTCTGCCCATTAAGTTGCTTGTGTACAAAGTGCATTGTCCAATATACCGATGCTTCTCCGTTGACTTCAAACGTGTGCTCGATGTGAAAGTTACAGCTAGTCACTTGGGTGTAAATGTTGTCGAAGTAGTGAGTTAGCGCTGCAATCCCGCTGACATGATGCAGCGGGTCTTGGAATTCGATATTAGGGTGATAAACCGTCTTTAGCACGTCGAAATTGTCCGTTCCGAGCTCTCGATACATGTTGAGAAAGTTATCAAGCCATAGAGAGTTATCCATAATATTCACTCTAATTATTTGAAAAAGGCTAAGGCTCTCAATCGTGCTTCTTTATGTTCAACGATGGGTTGCCAGTATTCACTGTTTATTCCGTTTTTTGCTATGTAATCATGTGGGAAATGCACATGCTTGTCCGGAATATTTTGCAGCTCTGGTATGTACTTACGGATAAAAATTCCTTTCGGATCAAACTTTTCACTCTGGGTGATCGGATTGAAGATTCGGAAGTAAGGTTGTGCATCACAGCCGGTACTTGAAGCCCACTGCCAGCCACCATTGTTAGCACTAAAATCACCGTCAATTAGGTGATCCATAAAGAAGCGCTCACCCCAACGCCAGTCAATCAACAAGTGTTTAGTTAGAAAGCTAGCGACTACCATTCTTAGCCTGTTGTGCATCCAGCCGGTTTCGACCAGTTGACGCATGGCCGCATCAACCAATGGATACCCCGTTTTTCCTTCACACCAAGCTTTGAAGCTCGGATGATCTTTATACCAATCTAAGCCATTGTATTTCTGCTGGAAGTTAGCCCCTTTAACCAGTTTAGGATGGTGGAACATCAAGTGCTTATAAAAATCTCGCCAAATTAACTCGTTGAGCCAAGAAAAAGCGGGCAGTTGGGTATCAAACAGTAAATCGGGTTGCTGTTGGATGAGCTGAATGGCTAACCATCTTGGGCTTACCGCACCAATCGCTAAGTAAGGCGATAAGCCTGAAGTCCCTTTTACTGAAGGTATGTCTCTCAGGTGAGCGTAGTCGTTGACCTTGTTGGCTAGAAAGTTAGGTATCACATTGCCAAGTACGTCTTGGCTTAGTGGCCAACGGCTTGAGTTGACACGCGGAAAGTCGAAGTCATAGTCACTGACGAGCTTAAACCCTGCCAGAGCTTCAGACAATTGAGTGTTAGGGCTTGCTTTAGAAGGCGCCGCAGTAGGGCTGCATTGAATGCCTTTTGCTTGCACTTCTTTTAACCAAGCGTTTTTAAATGGCGTGAAAACCTTGAACATCTCACCTTGCTGGTTGAGCACACTGCCTAATGGCAGCATTACGTCACAGTCGCTGACCTGAAGGTTTATACCGCTCGATATCAGTTGTTGGTCACGAGCTTGTTCATCGACCTCTGGCTCTGAATTGGCGAAAACAACCTGAGAACCGAGTTGTTGGTACAGCTCGGTCAACTGCTTGGCTTGATCATCAAAATCGGTCGCTTTGAGGTGCAGCAGGGTTATGCCCAAGTCGGCGAGTTCAGCTTCCAGTTGCTTTAAATGACGGAAGATAAAGTCTGCTTTAATCGGAGCAAGGTGATGCTGATGCCACTTTTGTGGTGTTGAAATAAAAACGGCGATTGAAACGCCGTTTTCGATTGCTGAGACGAGGGCTGGATTATCGTGAATACGCAGGTCTCGTCTTATCCATAGAATATCGCTCAATATCCGTATCTCAATTTAAGTTCTTGCGGGTGAGGGTTTAAGTAAACCTGTGACTGCAGGTACTCATTTGGGTATTCCATCAAGTAATGATTGATCAGTGTGAGTGGCACTAACAACGGAATCACGCCCTCTCTGAAAGAAGCAATCTGGTTAGATAACTCTTGCTTGTGAGCACTGCTGAGCTGCTTCTTAAAGTAACCTTGAAGGTGTTGAAGCGTGTTGGCGTGCGTGCCACGGTTTGCATGGTGCGATAATGCCGTCATCAGTCCTTCGATATACTTATCTGCAAGCTCATTTATCTCTAGCTCATTGCCAGCTAGTAATTTACCAAGGCTTTTATAGCCCTCAACGTGATGGCACATTACTAGATACTTGTGGGCGCTATGGAACTGGATAAGCTTGTGTTTAGTAATTCCTTCATCTACTAGGTCTAGCCACTTCTGGTATGTGAACACACGAGTCATGAAGTTTTCGCGCAAAATCGGATCGTTCAGACGACCATTCTCTTCCACAGGCAGCAACGGGTTGCCTTCCATAACCTGCTTCGTGAACATACCAATACCTGTGGATTCAGAGCCGCGGCCATGGTGGTGATACACCTTAACGCGCTCCATGCCGCAAGTTGGACTCTTCTGGCAAACAATGAAACCAGCTATATGCTGGCTGTTCTTTGAGTAACTTTGTCCGAACTCGATCAGTTCTTGAGTTACGTCACCTGACCCGTCTGGGCGGGAAACGTGAATGATATCGTCTAACATCCGTGTCTGACGAATAGTTGGGCGCGGCGTTGGCAATCCAACAGCCATCTCAGGGCATACTGGTTCTAGTTCAACATAGTCTGCAAGATCTTCCGTGCAGAAGCGAGAACGCTTGTGACCAGTATCGAACCGTACTTTATGACCGGCGACACATGCACTAATGCCTATTTTTATTTTTTTATCCATTGGTCAATTCCTTACGCTCGTTGCTCATTATTGTTTTTATATTATGTGATTTATTGCTTATACCAGATTACTTTAGTCCGGTTGTTACTTTTCTACCTAGCCAACGCTGTGCATCTTGTGATCTACTCGGTAAATCATTTTAAACTAGTAAATGTACTTACCTAACGGGTTAAACAATTGGCTTACCCCTTTAGTGAAGTACAAGGCATCACTTGACACTGTCAAACATACACACCCCTCTTTTGTTTCAGGTTGGTGGGTATGGTTGCCGTCTAACCAGATGAAATCGCCTTTGTTGTAGACACCCATCTCATCTTCGAAACTGCCTTCTAACAACAGTGTTATCTCGAAGCCTTTGTGAGTGTGGCAAGGCACCTGACCATCTTTGTCTATGTGCAAAAGACTTGTGTGGTGAGCATCGTCCTCAAAATCGAGTCGTGCGCGAGAAATCTTGCCAAGATTCATCCAATCTTTTCTTGCGATTGAATTCAAAGCACGAGGGATAGTGAACGTGGTGTCAGACACGGTAACTTGTTCTACTTTGGGTTCAACTTCCACCGCCTGAGACAAGTCAGCAGTAATTTGCTCAACCGCATCGAAGTCAAAGTCGATATCGTCATCTAAGAAACTATTCGTAACGTCATTTGAAGCGGCTTGTTGCTCGTCAAATACGTTAGTCGCTGCTTCAGCTGTCAGTTGTCTCACTTGCTCTTGGCAGTGCTCGCATAGCTCTACGTGACTAGACACGATTAAGGACACAGAGTCAGCAAGTGTGCCATCAACAAAGTCTTTCAATATTGCTTCGTTTGGGTGATGTTTAATCATGGCTTTGTTCCCCCATGTGAACCTTAAGTTTGGCTAGAGCGAGTCTTAGACGAGATTTCACGGTTCCAAGCGGGACACCGAGTTGTTGGGCGAGTTGCTCCTGAGAGAGCTCTTGAAAATAAACGCCTTTTACTATGGTTTTCTGAGCAAGAGGTAGCTTCTCGATTTGCGTCATGACGTGGCGACTCATTAAATGATCACCAAACGGCAAATCTTCATTTTGAGATTCCGCTACCATAGCGTCTATCGGCCAAATATCGTCGGCTATCGTTTGCTCTGCTTTTGCTTTGACCTTGCGTAACATGTCGAAGGCTGCATTTCGCATTACGGTGTAGACCCAAGTGGTCGCAGCGCCTTTTTCTTCGTTGTAAAGGTGCGCTTTCTTCCAAACATTGGTCATGGTGTCTTGAACCAATTCATTAGCAGCGGCTTCGCCACCAAGTTTGCTGATTCCAAAACGTTTGATTTTGGGTGCGAAGAACTTGAACAAACAGGTGAATGCCTGCTTGTCTCGTTTTTCTCCCACTGAAATCAACCAGCTTGAGAGCTCTGTAGGTACCTTGTTTTCACTCGGCAATTTGTTGTCGGGAATGATGACATGCTCCTTACCCTTCCCTTTACTTCTGCTTTCCACTTGCATAGTCAGTAACCATCATGCGAATTTGATTGGCACTACGCGCACAGCATAAGTAGGGATCACTTTTGTTTGAATTAATTTTTACTATACAGAATTATAGTGAAAAAAAGTGTTCACTGCCCCGTAATGATTTGATTCAAAAAAGGAACTAGTGAAGGAAAACTCGCAGGTTCTGTAAATTCTGATTTCTTTTCTAACGGGATTGGCATCATCTCGAGCAACCGCGCACAAATCCACTGCGGGCTATCAAAATCTGGGGTCGGGTAGAGCGTTCTGATTGAGTCGTGGTCACGGAACAACTGTACGAGAAATGCAGTAAAGACATTGGGCACATCATAGTCGAGCGCTGGCCAATGGGGTAAATCATGGAATTGGCTTTTAATCAGGCCGTCGCTTTGGCGATGTGAGGAGTGCAACTGCACCAAGTTTTGCCCTTCAACGTCGATCTCCAACAACTGATCATCCGACATATTGAAATCGACAATCGTTACCTTGGTTCCCCACGTACTAAGATGTTCGGACTTTGTGTTGTCTTGCGTCGCGATGATAAAACCTTCGCCTCTGGCAGCGTGCGCCACCATGGTGAGATATTTTTGTTCGAAGATTCTTAGCCTTTGTCTCCCTCCTGGCAAAAGAAAGATGGGTAGGGGGAACACAGCAAGCTCTAGAGAAGACTCTACGGGTTTGTCTGGTTTGGCTTCTGTCCGCGTGATCTTCCCAGTTGAATTCGGCACATAGCACTCCTTAGTTCAAAGATGATTTAGGAGGGTATACGGACTGTTTGAGAGGTTCGATCAATCTAGGTTAGAAGGTGGTTGTTTATTAATCGAAGTTGTTTGGCAAACCAGCTGCAATAGAAGGATATGTTTTTTGTTGCACTTGTTCATAAATTCATCGCTCGTCTCTTCTTTAGTCGATGTCATTAGGTAGTATATGGATAAATAGTGAGCGAGCAGAAAGGGTGAATAGCTGCTTCTTTCTAACTTTCTTCTTTACTTAACATCACATCGAAGGACTGGTCATGATTGTTATTTATGGTATCAAAGAGTGCTTAAACCCGATTAAGCTAGAGCTCTCAAATGTTTTGCAGCAGTGCTTAAATAGTGAGATGGGGTTGCCAGATGACAAGCGTGCGCATCGTTTTGTGCCATTAGAACGAGATGACTTCTTTTACCCAGAAGGGCGAACGCAGGCTTATACCGTTATCGAGATTAATATGATGGAAGGACGCGCTGTTAACACCAAAAAGCGCTTAATTAAGAAGATCTTTTCTGAGATTGAAAAGCAGCTCTCTATTTCTCCGATCGATATTGAAATCACCATTAAAGAGCAGCCTTCACATTGTTGGGGTTTCCGAGGGATGACTGGCGATGAAGCACAAGATCTGAAGTACAAAGTGAACGTCTAGGTTTTGTCTGACGTCTCATTTTGCGTTCCCCAAACAACATTCAGCGGCTTTAAAGTTTGAAGCCGCTGTTGAGTGGGTAAAGCTCTGAACTGTGATAGCGAAGCTGTTAATTATCGTCGCTCTCTTTTAAATATCGATGCCAATTCGCGTTGATGACATCAAAATGCTCTACGCAAAACTCCTTTCTATCTTTCAGGTAGTCGTTTTCTACTTCATCAAGTAAGTTTTTGTAGGCCTCAGGGTCGCTGCCATATACCAAGCATAAGGTTGAGAAGTAGCGCTGTAGGTCGAAGCTGTGCTCATCGATGTATTCACCCAAATCGTAATACTCAGGGCGGTCTTCTGATTCGAAGGCGAACATATCAGCTGCGCTTATCGCTGCATCTGTACCGTGTTCGACATAGTTGATAAGTAGGATGGTAGCTAAATTATCAACCGCATCTTCTTCTTTACCCAGAATGGCAATTTGCTGGTCTTCAATATAGGCATGGCCAGCCTCGTGAATCAGTGTATGGAGCAAGGTATCGATGGCGCCAGTTTGCGCGGATTTCCCATACTCTTTTTCATATTGGTTCTTTTCAAAATAGTTGAGTGATTCGGCGTAGAAGCTGTAAGGAATCAGTACATGATGAGTTTGCGGGTCGTAGAGCGGGCCCTCATCGCCACCGTATTGAATGACCAAAGGCTGTTTGAACAGGAACAACTGATTCGATAGGTCTACCATGGTGTCATTAACGCCACTCTGTTCAATCTCTTGCTTAAGCTGTCTCTCTGCTTCGTCTTGAGGCGCTGAATATTCAATAATCAGATTGTTGTCGAGCATGCTTTCATTAGAGACTTCGCTGGATGCATAACTTGTGGCAAATACAGAGCCAAGGACTAGGCTGTAGGTCAATACTCTTTGTTTCGGTGATGTCATTACGCTTCCTTGTGGTTGATGTCTGAACGGCGGATTAGTGGCATTTTTGTATCGATGGGCTGATAGACAGTTTAGGCTGTTTTTGATTCCAAAGGCTATTTATCAGATAAATTTCGGTTCAGGTAAACCCTTGTGCTATACTCCGCGCCCCAATCCGAATTGGCTTGCTTAATCTTAGGAAATTATTATGAGTGCTAAAAACGAACTTCAACAAATTAACAACCGTTTAGACAAGTGTCGCCATAAGTTAGCGGCTGCTAAAGCTCGTAATGATCGTCCTGTTGTTCGTCAATTTGAAGAAGAAATCAAAAAGCTAACAAAGAAGATTGCCCAGCTTAAGCACAAACAAAGCTACGATGTGAATCAAGAACGTAAGTCGTTGCTTGATATGCCATTTAGCCGCGAAATTACTAAAGCTGAGCAAGCGGATATGGGTAAACTGAAAAAGTCTGTAAAAGGATTAGTCGTTGTTCACCCAATGACGAAGATTGGTAAAGAGCTTCGCATTGAGGTTATGACGGGTTATGCCCCGAAAAAATTCTAATTACCAGCGATGGTAATAAAAGAGGAGCTAGTAATAGCTCCTTTTTGCTTTTTTAGGCATATAGAAAGGGTTAAATCGGCGATCGCATTAGCGGTGAGGTAAATGGATAGGTGTTGATTCTGGTCACAAAACCATTCATCTCCTACTAAAGTTAACTTGTTGCTAACATGACATTCAGCTGACACGCTAGTGTGTTTGGTTTTCTAATCCACAATTTCTCACCAATTTGCACAAATATAGGCAGAGCAACACAAATATTTACAGATAAAACTAGACTCATTAGGGAAGATGAGAACGTAAAACAATAGAGGTTATATGAATCAATTAATTTCAATAGGGCCACTAGAATCTTTCTTAATCGCGATCAGCGTTTTGTTTCTAGGTCATTTTGTAAACGCAAAGCTACCGATTCTCAAAAAGTACAATATCCCAGAGCCCATTGTTGGTGGCTTGATTGTCGCTTTTGCTATTACAGCCCTGCACTTTAACGGCGTTGATCTTGAGTTCTCCTTGCCTTTGCAGAACACATTCATGTTGATGTTCTTCGCGACTGTAGGCCTTGCGGCTAACTACACTCAGCTAATAAAAGGCGGCGCAAAGGTCTTTTTGTTCTTAGCGGTCGCTTCCGTTTACATCATTATCCAGAATGGAGTGGGTGTGACGCTGGCAACGACGCTTGGCCTAGAGCCACTAATGGGTTTGATCGCAGGTTCTATTACGCTGTCTGGTGGTCACGGTACAGGAGCGGCTTGGTCGCAAACCTTTGCTGATACCTACGGCATTGCCAATACACTAGAAATCGCGATGGCTTCGGCAACCTTTGGTTTGATCATTGGCGGTATCATTGGTAGCCCTGTAGCGCAAAAACTGATCGACAAAAACAATCTTGAATCAGAGTACGGCACGGGCACACAAACGCACGAGCGCTTCCCTGAACTGGTGACTTATAACGAGTACGAAGAAGATAAAGTGACAGCCAAGAAGGTAATTGAAGTTTTGTTCATTCTTCTTATCTGTATTACGGGTGCAAGATATCTTGAAGAGTGGGTATCAACCTTTGAAATTTCTTGGTTGATGATTCCTGACTTTGTTTATGCTCTGTTTATCGGTGTGTTCATCACGAACGTTTTTGAAGTGACGAAGCTGCATAAAACCGACAGCGAAACCGTTGATATTTTGGGTACTGTGTCATTGTCTCTATTCTTAGCGATGGCGTTAATGAGCCTGAAACTGTGGAACATCTTCGACCTTGCGATCCCATTTTTGGTGATCTTGAGTGTTCAAGCAGTGGTGCTTGGTCTGTTCTCTTACTTTGTGACGTTTAAAGTGATGGGTTCAAACTACGATGCAGCTGTTATGTCGGGCGGTCACTGTGGTTTCGGCCTAGGCGCAACACCTACAGCGGTAATGAACATGGGCTCTTTGGTGAACCGATTCGGTCCATCACCACAGGCGTTCATGGTGGTGCCAATCGTCGGCGCATTCTTCATTGATATCGTTAACCTGATTATCCTGCAAGGTTACATCTCGTTTATCGGTTAATGTGAACACCTCGCTTAACGCATAAAAAAGCCAGTCTATTGACTGGCTTTTTTCGTTTTGTAGGACGCCGCTTATGTTATTGAGCTTGAGCTATTGAGCTTATGTCATTGAGATTAAGCGGGTGAGCTTGTCTGTAGCTCTTTGAGCAGCGGGAATGCAGCTTTAGTGTGCTCTCCGGTGACGATAAATCCAACCAATTGATTATCTACATTGAAGCCTTTTGCGATAATGCCTTTCGGGTCAAAGCGAGTCTCCCAGCTTTGAGCTGTGTGCAGATCTCGGCCTGCAAGCTGAATCGGGTAGCTTGGGGTCTTCACCTTTGTAATGATATGAGGCAACTTGAGTTTGATGCCAGCTTCCTCGGGCATGTCATCACTCGTAATGAGCTGCTTTGCCAACACATTAGCAGACAAGATCGCGGGCTGGAGATAAGCCATGATACGCCCTTCAATTTCGGCGCAATCACCAATCGCATACACATTGTTAGCACTGGTTTTCATGGTTTGGTCGACAACGATCCCCTTGTTGACGGTGACTCCGGCTTGTGTCGCCAATGTCGTGTTCGGTTTCAGCCCTGCAGCTGCAATCACTGCATCCGTTCGTAACAATCGAGAAGAGGTGGTTTGTAACCTTATATCCTCTTCGAGGTAAGTCGCTCGACAAACGGCAGAGTCTGTTTCCACTGTCACACCTGCTTTTCTTAACACTTGCTCCAATTCTAGAGAAACGAAAGGTGGCACCAAGCTGCTCAATAGATAGCTCGCGGGTTCGATGATCGTGACATCTTTTCCTGCGATTTGGAGGTCAAAGGCAAGCTCGACTCCGATTAGGCCGCCACCAATCACAGTGACACGATGAGCATTATCGATCTTCGCTTTGTGCTTTTCAAACTCCTCCAGACTATTGAGCGTAATTGTCGCATCGTGTTTTAGCCCTTTTGCTGGTGGAATAAATGGTGTTGCTCCCGTTGCTAATACCAACTTCGAATAGTGAATGGTGTCATCGCCGACATGAACACATTGTTGCTCAATATCGATTTCTCTGACCAGTGCTTTGGTCTTGATAACCAAGTTGTACTGCTCAGCCAACTGTTGAGCGTTATGCATTGAGAGTGTCTCTGGCGTTTGCGCCTGACTAAACGCATGCGAAAGATTTGGCTTACTGTACTCAACCCCCGAATCTGCCGTGATCATGGTGATCGCGATATCTTGGTCGAGTTTACGTACCATCTTTATAGTTTGTAGGGCAGCGAAACCGCCACCCACAATCACAATGTTCGACATGTTACTTCTCCACAAATACTTCTTTGCCTAAATGGCACTCAGGGCAAAGGAAGTCATCAGGTACTTTTGCCCAAGGTGTCCCTGGTTCAACACCTTGGTACGGTTCACCTAATTGTGGGTCGTATACCCATTCACAAACCGTGCAACGCCAGCATGTGCAGTCTGCACTGTGGACAGGCTTATCTTGCGTTTGTTCTAGGTTCTGTTCTGCTGTGTCTTTTAGCTCTGTTGGGGAGATTGTTGGTGCTGATTCTATGGGCTGAACGTTGCGCTCCACTTGCTTAGGTTGGCTAACCTCGGTTTCATCGGCGCGCCAAACCTCAGCCAGTGTCATGCCGTAATCGATGCACTGACGAAGGGCATCTGTGTCTGGTTTCCAGTGGATGTGTTGTGGTGCACTGACTTCGAAATTGGCTTCACGTAGGCGCGCATCGATGCGTTTTACTGCGCCACCTGTCCAACCTGAAGACCCGAAGGCTGCGGCTCTTTTTTCTGCAAAGCGTAATCCGTGTATCTCTTCAAGCAAGGCTGCGATCTGCGGCATCATTACGTTGTTCATGGTTGATGAGCCAACGAGCACGCCCTTTGAGCGGAAGATATTAGCTAGGATGTCGTTTTTATCGTGCTTTGAAACGTTGAACACTTTAATGGCTGTTTCTGGGCTGCCTTTACGAATCCCTTTCGCAATGGCATCGGCCATCATGCGAGTGTTGTTCGACATGGTGTCGTACACAATCGTGATTCGGTCTTCTTTGTAGGCTTTCGACCATTCGTAGTATTGCTCTACGATCTGGGTGGCGTTGTCGCGCCAAATACAGCCATGAGAAGTGGCGATAACATCGATCGGTACACCTAAACTCAATACTTCTTCGATCTTAGCTTTCACTAGTGGTGCAAACGGCGTCAGGATGTTCGAGAAGTAACGCAGACATTGTTCGTGCAGTTCAACTTGGTCTAGCTGGTCGTTAAATAGGCTCTCATCACAGTAGTGTTGACCGAATGCATCATTACTGAATAGGATTTCATCGCCAGTCAGGTAGGTGGCCATTGAGTCTGGCCAGTGCAGCATTTTCATCTCAACAAAGATAAGTTGCTTACCATTACCGATATCCAGTGTGTCGCCAGTTTTTACCGTTCTGAAGTTCCAGTCTGGCTGGTGATGATGGCCGACAATCGAGTTCACACCCGCTTCTGTACAGTAGACAGGCGTATTAGGGATCTTAGCAAGTAGCGCGGCAAGGGCACCTGAGTGGTCTTCTTCGGCATGCTGACAAATGATGTAGTCGATGTCGTTGATGTCGATTTCCATCTCAAGGTTTGCAAGGAATGGTTCCGTAAAGCGGTGATCAACGGTATCTACAAGCACCGTTTTCTCTTCACGGATCAGGTATGAGTTATAACTGGTACCTTTATTCATGTGGTATTCCTTACCGTGGAAGTACTCGGTTTCCCAGTCGTGAATGCCAACCCAGTGAACATTTGATTTAACGTGAATAGTCATAATGATAGTACCTTATTTTAATATCTAAGGTCATCATTGCACTAGTTGTGCCGTATTTTTAAGCTGTTGTTTTTAATGCGCTTGTTTGGTTTTTGAGTTTAATATTGTGTCTTTATGACATTTTTGCTCCTGTAATCAATATGAAACTTAAGAGTCTATTTAACACTGTGGTTAATCAAATGCAGATTAATCGCTAAAAGGCGCGCATAAAAAAGGCCAGACGAAAGTCTGGCCAAATAAAGCAGTGCAATTTATTTGTTAGTTTTTAAAGCGTAGTCACGACTTCATCAAGAGCTAGACGCGCTTTTGGTTTACCGTGGTTGTAGTCTTCGCCGTCTTTGTGATAACCGATAGCCAAGGCTACGTCAACAACGTGACCTTCTAGCTCTTCCGAAAATTCTTCGCTGATCATCGCTGCGTCTACGCCTTCCATAGGCGTTGAAGCGATACCAAGACGAGCAAGTGTGTGTAGTGTGTTACCCAGTGCAATGTACACTTGAGACTTAGTCCAGTTACCGTTGAAACCTGTTTCGTCAGTGTTCATTTCTGCGAATGCGTAAGCACCTAAGAATTGCTCGTACATTTCAGCTGGTAGGTGACCAGAGCTTACTTCTGTATCTGCGCGTTTCGCGAATTTCTCTTTAGTGTATTTAGGATCGTGAGCAAACAGGATTGTGTGTGACGCTTCTTTCGCATGTGGCTGGTTAAACTGGAACATGTTCTCGAAAGTATTGTGGAAGCGCTGTTTTGCTTCGTCGCTCTCAATGATGATGAATTTCCAAGGCTGAGAGTTGATAGAAGAAGCTGACAAACGAAGTGCTTCTTTGATTACTTCCATGTCTTCCGCAGAGATGCGTTTTTCTGCATCGTATTTTTTAGCTGTGTAACGAGTGTTTAGATCAGTAATGATTGGATGAGTCATGTTGAATCCTAATATCTATTAATAATAAATGTCGTAGGGTGTTATGTTCGGTAACGTCAACAATAAACAGATAACGCATTTAAACGAATCTCAATAGATTGAACGTCTAAATAGTTATCGAACATGCCCCAATTAATCGAGTATCTGCGGTAGCTCAAGTCGATGGAGGTAAGATAATAGAAGAATGACTTGGGAAAAATAGCGAACATATCAAATCACTATGGTAAATAATGTCCATAATAAGTGATTAAGTGTGATCTTGATGTGTTATGGCGCGCTAAGATCAGTTGCTTAGTACGCCTTTATGCCATATTGACGCAATAATGGTGGAAGTACGCTGTCTAGGTTTGGAATATCTTCTGGTGTGATTTCGATTAAGCCAAAACCATACTCGGCATAGATTTTTCTCGTAGCTTCACGCTTTTCCTCGGCGATTGGTGCAGAGTCGGTTCCCCAAAATTGAATGTACACCTTGCCACTTGGCAGATAAAAATCACTGATCACTTCTTTTGATATTGGCAGCGGACGCTCGTATGCATGAACTACACCCGCCATATAAAGCCAGTTATCGATGATCAGCTCTCCTTTTGAACGAACATAGTGCCCATCCAAGGTTCTGTGCTTGGCCTCGAACTTTTGGCGAAAGCTAGAAAACGACACATCGGTAGAATGGCTTTCTGCATCGTGTCCCAAGAACTCGACAACAGATTGCTTTAAACGTTTATTGCGAATCAATGAGTCGTGCCATACCACAAATAGGTTCTGTGTGGTTTTATCTTCTCTCTGTTCCCCGCCCGCTTTTAAACCTGTAGAGGTGACATGCCAACCGTCTTCTTCTCTTGTTATCCATCCAAGTTCATTGAGCAAGAGATTGATCTTTTTTGCACTGAGCTTGAAAGCACTGCCAAGCTGAGTCGCGGTGAGTGTTTTTCCAGAGAAGGAGTCCAAGTCGATAAGCAGTTTTTCTGGCCATACAATAAAGACACCAAACTTTTTGTGTTGTACATACTCCCCACCAAAGCTTTCTCCTCGCTCTGTCAGTATCCAGCGATCCTGTGAACGTACAATATAGCCGGCCGTTTTTAGATCACTAAACAGGACTTTGGCTTCTATGCCTTTTTGTTTAGCGAGAGCTGATGTGGAGATCTTGTCTGACATAGCCTTCTCTTAAGTCGTCACCTGACAACTAGATGGTGTGGGGTAGGTATTCAACCAAAACAAGTGATTAGAATAACACATCTACTTCGCGTAATTCCTTTTCTGATTGCCCATGTGTTTTTAGTTTAATTGGGGGAAGCGTTCTCCAAAACAGCATCAAGAAAGTCCTTCAATACTTTCTGTAATTAAATTACAGAAAGTGAGGTTTAACCCCTCTGGTTGCATATAAATCCCACTAGGAATGGCGTTCCTTCATACATGGTTTATAGTTTTTAAGATGTATCTTTTATTAAATGTGATTTATATCACTATTTATTTTTATCGGTCGAACCATGGAGTGTGATCTTGATCGTGAGTTAATGATAATTGTTCTCACTTATTTTGCTTTGTAATTTAAATTCATGACATTTTTGTGATCTAAAGCATCACCATTAACCCGAAAGTGTTTTTTGTGTGTGATGCTTGTCACTAAAGTTGGGCTGGAGTGCATTTTGGAAATGTTGTGATACATTTTAATCAACTTTTGAGCACACACTTTCGGTCATTTGACCAACCAATACACTACGGGGTTCTACCTATGTTATCACCAGAAGCAAAAATCAAGGTTCAAAACTTTGGTCGTTTCTTATCCAATATGGTAATGCCAAACATCGGCGCATTCATTGCGTGGGGTTTCATTACAGCACTATTCATCCCAACAGGTTGGTGGCCTAACGAAACGTTAGCATCAATGGTTGGTCCTATGATCACTTACTTGCTGCCATTATTGATTGGTTACACCGGTGGTAAGATGGTTGGTGGTGACCGCGGCGCGGTAGTAGGTGCCATCACAACAATGGGTGTTATCGTTGGTACTGACATCCCTATGTTCATGGGTGCAATGATTGTTGGTCCACTAGGTGGTATCGCAATCAAGAAATTCGATGAAGCTGTTCACGGTAAAGTGAAGAGTGGTTTCGAAATGCTAGTGAACAACTTCTCTGCGGGTATCATCGGCATGATCTGTGCGATCATCGCGTTCATCGTGATTGGTCCTGCGGTTAAGATTCTGTCTGGCGGACTTGCGGCTGGTGTAAACGCAATGGTAGAAGCGGGTGCACTACCTCTAGCATCTATCTTTGTTGAACCGGCGAAAATTCTATTCCTAAATAACGCAATCAACCACGGTATCTTCTCTCCACTAGGTATCCAGCAATCTGAAGAGATGGGTCGCTCGATCTTCTTCCTAATCGAAGCAAACCCAGGTCCTGGTCTAGGTCTACTACTTGCTTACATGGTATTTGGTAAAGGCAGCGCGAAACAATCTGCTGCGGGTGCATCTATTATCCACTTCCTAGGTGGTATCCACGAAATTTACTTCCCATACGTTCTTATGAACCCACGTCTAATCCTTGCGGTAATCGCAGGTGGTATGGCTGGTGTATTCACTAACGTAATGTTCAGCTCTGGCCTAATCTCTCCAGCATCTCCTGGTTCTATCTTCGCGATTCTGTTGATGACACCAAAAGGCTCTTACATCGGCGTGATTCTATCGGTTATCGCAGCAACGGCAGTATCGTTTGTTGTAGCGTCAATCCTTCTTAAAACATCAGCGCAAGATGATGAGGAAGATTCACTAGAGAAAGCATCAGCACAAATGAAAGACATGAAAGCGTCTTCTAAAGGTGCAGCAACGGGTGCAGACATCAACCTAGCTGACGTGAAAGCAGTATACGTAGCATGTGATGCGGGTATGGGTTCAAGTGCAATGGGTGCTGGTCTACTTCGTAAGAAAGTCGATGCAGCGGGCCTAAATATCACGGTAACTAACTATGCAATCAACAACCTACCAGCTGATTCACAAATTGTTATTACGCATAAAGATTTAACAGACCGTGCACGTAAAACCATTCCTGGTGCAATGCACATGTCTCTGAACAACTTCTTAGATGGCGCAGTATACGACAACCTAGTAGCAGAACTTGTCGATGCTCAAAGTGGTGAAGCGAAGGTAGAAGCTCCGGCTCCTGCAGCAGCACCAACTCAAGAAGGCAACAAGCTTGCACTGACTAATGACAGCATTTTCCTTGGCCTTAAAGCGACTCAGAAAGAAGACGCTATCAAGTTTGCTGGCGACCAATTAGTGAAGCTTGGCAATGTATCACCAGAATACGTAGATGGCATGTTTGCTCGTGAAGAGCTTGTATCTACTTACCTAGGCGAGTCTATCGCAGTACCACACGGCACAATCGAAGCGAAACAATATGTACAAAAAACCGGCATCGTATTCTGTCAGTACCCTGAAGGTATTCAGTGGGGTGAAGATGAAGACGATATCGCGAAGATGGTTATCGGTATTGCCGCACAAGGCGATGAGCACAACATGGTGCTGATGGCTATTACCAATTCACTTGATGATGAAGACGCTGTGGAATGCCTACAGAACACAACAAACCCTGCTGATGTTCTACGCATTCTCAACGGAAACTAAAAAGCTCTAGTCAAGCTCCTAAGTGAAGGAGGCCGGTATCCCCCTACTGGCCTCATTTTCGGTCTTAATCTGTCTTAACAAGATTCAGTCTGAATAGCTTACTGCTTAATGTCTTTAGTTAATCATCAGGCATGTGGTTGAGCAGTTAGCTATCTAGATTCAAATATTTATAAGGTCAAAATTATGAAAGCGTTACATTTTGGTGCAGGTAATATCGGTCGTGGTTTCATTGGTAAGCTTCTTGCTGACGCTGGTATGAAGGTTACTTTTGCTGACGTAAATGAAACGGTTGTTAATGCGTTAATTGAACGCCAAGAATACCCAGTGAAGATTGTGGGTGAAGAGTCCGTTGTTGAGATCGTTAAGAACGTGACAGCAGTAAACTCGGCAACAAGCGCAGTGGTCGATTGCATTGCTGAGTCTGACATTGTGACCACGGCGGTTGGTCCAACCGTTCTTAAGATTATCTCTAAGTCTATTGCTCAAGGTATTGAAAAGCGTGCAGCAGCAAACAACACTGCACCAATGAACATCATCGCAGCAGAGAACATGGTTCGTGGTACTAGCCAGCTTAAAGCTGCGGTTTTAGAGCACCTTTCTGATGAAATGAAAGCGTTCACTGAAGCGCATATTGGCTTTGTTGATTCAGCGGTTGACCGTATCGTACCGCCAGCTGAAGCAGGCGAAACAGACCCACTAGCAGTGACGGTTGAGACGTTCAGCGAGTGGATCGTAGACCAAACACAATTTAAAGGTGAGATTCCAAACATCCCAGGTATGGAGTGCACTGACAACCTAATGGCCTTCGTTGAGCGTAAATTGTTCACGCTTAATACAGGTCACTTGGTTACCGCTTACCTTGGCGTGCTAGCGGGTCACGAAACAATCAAAGATGCGATTGAAGATCAAGCGATTTATGCTGAAGTAAAAGCAACCATGGAAGAGAGCGGTGAAGTTCTTATTAAGCGCTACGGCTTTGATCCAGAAGCACACGCGGCTTACATCCTAAAAATTCTAGGTCGTTTTGCTAACCCATTCTTACGTGATGAAGTGGACCGTGTTGGCCGTCAGCCAATTCGCAAGCTGAGCCCACAGGATCGTCTGGTTAAGCCTTTAAACGGTACATTAGAGTATGGTCTACCGAATGCGCACCTTGTAAAAGCAATCGCTGCTGCGTTCCATTACAAGAATGAAGATGACCCTCAAGCGGTTGAACTTCAGGCAATGTTCGCAGAAAAAGGTTTTGCTGAGACATTAACGCATTATTCTGAGCTGAATATCGACTCAGAAGTTGTTAAACTAGCGGAACAAGCTTATCTAGCATTGAAATGATAAATCATCAAAGTGCCACACCTGTGGCACTTTCTTATTGCCGAGCCGTTATGCCAATACATCCTAGTCATGAAACTGAATTACTCGAAGCCTTATCTGAAGCTGAGAGTGCTAGCGCCTGCTTGATGGCAGCTTATGATGCATTGGATGACACGGTGGATGCGGTTTTAAAAAACATCTTTAAGAAAGACGACACGGCGATTAAATTCGTTGTTGAACCGCTACTCAACAGCGGTGGGCCATTAGGCGAGATAATGGTTCGTGGTAAGTTACTCTTGGGTCTTGGGGTTATCAGTAAAGAGCTCTATGACGATTTAGAGGTTTTCGTTACCTTGAAAGAGTGGGCGAAATTACAAGGCGACGACACCAGCTTTACTGAAGTTGACGTGATCTTTGAGCTTAATAAGGTGCACGCGATTCAGCGTATTATGCCTATCGAATACGATGCAGAGATGGTTGAAACCATGTCTGGCCCGATGCTTCAAATGTTCTTAGGGCGACACCATCAGAAAGTGAAGTCGACCATTGTTTTGGCTATCACAGACATTATTAACACCTTATGTCGCGACAACGCCTTGAGTTCTTAGATTTCGTTATTGGGCGCTTTCTTAGCGACACAACAACTCGCGACAACTTGTTTTACCCATCCTAGAATAAATATTGATTGCGGTTTCTGTTATTGAGGAATCGCTTTTTTGTATTCACTCCAACCAACACTTCTTTTGATTTGCGCATGACTTATATGGGAAATGATTCTCTAGATTGTCGTCCGTTCTGACTGCCTAAACTAATAAGCAACTCAGCATATCGACCGCAAATTTCAGGTACAAAAAAAGCCACATGATGTGGCTTTTTGTTCAACAAAACCTGAGATTATAGGTCTTGGATATTTTCAGCTTCTAGCTCTTGGAAGTAGCGTAGAGTCTTAACTTTTAGCTCTTGTTGAGCTGGCTCATCAGCAACGATGATAGCTTTACGGTGCATTTGTAGAGCAGTAACAGTCCACATGTGGTTTACAGAACCTTCGATAGCCATTTGAAGCGCTTGTGCTTTGTTGTGGCCTAGAGAAAGGATCATTACTTCTTCAGAATCTAGAAGAGTAGCAACACCGATAGTTAGTGCGTATTTAGGAACTTGGTTGATGTCGCCATCGAAGAAACGAGAGTTCGCGATACGAGTGTCTTCAGTCAACGTTTTGATACGAGTGCGTGAAGATAGAGAAGAACCTGGTTCGTTGAATGCGATGTGACCGTCGATGCCTACGCCGCCCATGAATAGGTTGATTTTGCCGTATGAACGGATTTTCTCTTCGTATGCTGCACAGTGAGCATCGATGTCTTCAGCTTGACCGTCTAGCAGGTTAATGTTTTCTGCTTGGATATCAACGTGGTTGAAGAAGTTCTCGTGCATGAATGTGCGGTAAGACTCTGGGTGGTTAGGGTCGATGCCAACGTACTCATCCATGTTGAATGTTACAACGTGCTTGAAGCTAACTTCGCCAGCTTTGTAAAGTTCAATTAGCTCAGCGTAAGTAGTTAGAGGTGTGCTACCAGTAGGAAGACCTAGTACAAATGGACGCTCAGCCGTTGGAGCGAACTTGTTGATTGAATCTGCGATATGACGAGCAGCCCATTTACCTACTTTAGCTTTGTTGCTTAATGGAATAAGTCTCATTGATTTTGCCCCTAGAAATTAAATTTTATAGTGTTCTGAAACATTAATTCGCATTATAAAATAAGTTATCGAGTTCTGCTATTGTTTTAGGTCAAGTTTTTACTTTTTTCATCGTATCTGTGACTAGAACTCTCAAAATTGCACAATAATTGTATGGATATTTGGTGGCGTTAAACAAGATTAATACGCTTGTCATATACAGCGATGTTGATTCAATTCAGGCTCTGAAACAGTCGGTCTATTGGCGAGCCTTGTGAGTATAGTTGAGCCTAGAAAAATAATGATGGCAACGTGACACTATCGTGATAAAAGGAAGATTCAGATGGTGAACGATAAACTGGGTTGGGTTAGAAACTCACTCGATTGAGTAATATGAGCGTTTTGTTCACGCTATCGTTATGAATTATCTATAAATATTGGTAAAACTGACTAGGTTAGCTAAACTTACCAATTACGGAGAAAAGGCGAGTTTGAAGTGTAAACCTTGAAGGTAAAAAAAAGCCCAAAGTGATGAGGTATCACTTTGAGCGATTTTACTAATCTTCTAACACTAACTCACTGTCGTATTCTTCCCTAGGCACTTCGCCGCGTTTGCAGCCGTTTAGGGTATGAAAGCGACGGCGTCCACGAGCCAGTTGAATGTACTTCAACCAAACACGCTCTAACTTGGACTTTGCCTTATGAGGGTGAGACAACACTTTAATGAAGTGCTTTTCTTCTGCATTGGTTGGCGTAAGTTCGCCAGTCTCAAGTGCAAGCATAGTGTCACCAAACAAGGTTAGGATTTCCTCTTCTGAAAGAGTAAAATCACCCGACTTAGCGAACCCTCGTGGGAATTTAATGGTGTCATAAAAACGTTTTTTTCCGTGACGGAATTCGGTCTCAGACATATCAGCCTCAGTAATGTGGTTAGATAGAAATTAGTGTTTATTGCTCACGCGAAAATATTGTTAAAAGGCTAAAATAGGAAACAAAACGTTTTTGCCTTTACGATAAACAATCCTAGATCCGCTTGTTAGCAGATTTATTACAGAGATGTATTTGATGGATGTGAAAGTCTTTAGAACCTTTCTTGAGGTTGCAAGGGTGCGCCACTTTGGGCGTGCTGCTGAAAACTTGTATTTAACACAAGCGGCGGTGAGTGCGCGAATCAAACAGCTGGAAGGCTATTTTGATACTCAGTTGTTCATTCGTGACCGCAATAACATAAAGCTCACTTCTTCCGGTGAGCGTTTGATTGGTTACGCTGAGGTGATGGTTTCAACCTTACAGCAGGCCAAGTTTGAGCTGTCATTAGAGAGCGGAAAAGCCTTGCAGTTAACACTGGGTGGCACGCCGAATATTTGGGATGCGTATTTGCAAAACTGTTTGAGCGTCGTGACCGATTCTTTTGGTGGTTACGGCTTTATGGCAGAGGTGATGGGGCGTGAGCAACTGAACCGAAACTTGCTAGAACGTACCTTAGATATGGCTTTCGCTTTTGACCAGATCAAAGCAGAAGAGCTGAACTGTAAAAAAGTCGCTGACTTAGTACTCGTTTTGGTGTCGACACAGCCTGATGATCTGGAATCCGTGTTCCAACATAAATATGTTTATGTCGATTGGGGAACGCGTTTTGGTTCTGAGCACGCAGAGCGTCATCCAAAAGTACCAGCACCGTACTTACGCACTTCTACCGCTCGTATCGCCCTTGATTTCATTTTAGAGAAAGGCGGTAGTGCTTATTTACCTGTTTCTCTTGTTGAACCGTTTATCGAGTCGGGTCAGTTGCATAAGGTGAAAGGGGTGGAAGATTGGTATCGCCCGATTTATCTGAGCTACCGTAAAAACAGCACCTCGGTCGATGCGATCATGCAGGTCGAGAAGTTGGTTAATGAGATCGACCCATCGACAGCGTACACATTGCAACAAGCAGCTGAGCAAGCGCCAGAATAAAGTTACAATCTGCCACCAACTTATAGTGTTGATGAGATAAAAAATGGCTCCCAGTTGGGGAGCCATTTTTTGTTTAAACCAGATATATTCATATTGCCCAATTTAGAGAAAGCTCTAAGTCGGAAAACTGTTTAAGCCTGGTACGCGTATCCCTATTTCTATCGCGTGAGAACACGTAGAGATTTATCAGGACACTTATAGGTTCATTAGGTTTTCAATAGACTCTTCAAGAGAGTGTGACATGTACGAATGGATGGTGTGTCCGTCCGTTGCGTCTATCTCAATTTTAGTAATCCCATGATCCGCTTTTTCTTCAAGAAAGCCAAGTGATTGCTCGACTGATTGACTGGTGAGAACCTGTTGGTTTGATAAAACAATACGACACGTGTGAAGAACCATAGCCTTTTCCTTTTTATATTCGATAGGTCTCTGCATCTTTGGCGTGCTAAGTACCTATCGTTTGACGTTGTGAGAAGATTGACTTCTCTTGATTAAATTTAGTCGAATTGGATAAAAATAAAACCCTTTTTTGTGATTTATCTAACCTTCAGTTCCGAAAGTGGCTAGCGACAGTGGTTATTCACGGTAAACTTTTTGTTATCGGAGCCAAAATTATGGCCAAAGGGAAGAATAGAGTATGTCGAAAAATATCCATCACAACAGTACGTTAACTAATGAGCAGTGCCACTTAGCTCGCTATGCGCGAGACGCGCGTTTTGATGGTATGTTTTTCACTGCGGTAAAAACGACGGGTATTTTCTGTCGCCCTATCTGCCCCGCAACACCACCGAAAGAAGAGAACGTCGAATATTTTTCTCATCAGGCTCAGGCATTAAAAGCAGGCTACCGACCTTGCTTACGCTGTCGACCAGACAGTGCTCCTTTCTCACCAGCATGGAAAGGGGTTGAAACCACTTTTCTTAGAGCGATGCAGCTGATCGATAACGGCGCATTGGGTTCAGGCTCAATCACCGATCTCGCAGAGCGTTTGGGGATATCTGATCGATACTTACGTACCTTGTTCGATACTTATATCGGTGTGTCACCTAAGCAATATAGCCTGTACAGCCAGTTGATGTTTGCCAAGCAGTTACTGCATACCAGCAGTATGAGTATTACGGATGTCGGCTTTGCGAGTGGCTTTAATAGTACGCGTCGTTTCAATGATGCCTTTCAAAAAGAGCTGAAGCTTTCACCCAGTCAGATTCGACGAGCCAAACCTGATGACAGTCTGAGTAATCACGTCCAACTGACTTTTCATGGCCCATTAGATTGGAGTCATTTGCTGGACTTTTATCGACGAAGAATGATTGAGGGAATAGAAGAGGTCGGCGAGGACTATTACCAACGTACGGTTAAGGTGAATGGCTCGAAGGGCTGGTTCAAGGCGACCTTAGTCAAAGATAATAGCTTGGATATTGAGTTTGAGTTGGATGATATCAATCAGCTGCGAAGTTTGATTGCTCATATTCGACGTATGTTCGACCTTGATGTCGACATCGCTAAAGTTGAAGCCTTTTTTGCGACGATAGATACTAACTTAGTCGCCAGAAGTGGCATTCGTATCCCTGGGGTGTGGAGTGCTTGGGAGGCCGGAGTTAGGGCGATCCTCGGTCAGCAAGTTTCGGTCACTGCGGCGATTGGTCAGCTGAACCTGTTGGTTAGAGAGCTGTCTGGTGCAGACGAGGAAACATACTTTCCGACTCCAAAGCAAATAGCTGAGGCGGATTTAAGCTTCTTAAGAATGCCGGGAAGCCGAAAGGAAACCCTAAAACGTTTTGCCGAATACATGGTCGACAACCAAGCCGAGCACCCTTCCAAATGGATTGACCTAAAAGGCATTGGCCCTTGGACCATACAATACGCATTACTTCGTGGCTTGAGTGAGCCGAATCATTTGCTAGTGGGTGATTTAGTGGTGAAGAAGTTTATTGAGCACCGACCGGCTATCAATATAGAGAGTGTTTCACCGTGGGGCAGTTACGCTACGTTCCACTGTTGGAATCAGTCTTAATAAGAGTAACTTGCGAACGTCCGCAATACAAAGTTAGGAGCAATCATGGCGAACCGTTTTACATATTATGACAGCCCGTTAGGTACTGTGACTCTGCAGGCGAATGAGCAAGGCTTACTCGGAGTTTGGTTTGAAACACACACAACGAAACCGGAAGACTTAGGTATACAAGAAGATAGCTTTCCGATTTTCCAATCGGTCAAAGACCAGCTCGATCGTTATTTTGCAGGAGAAGCTATTCAGTTTGATGTACCGATCGCTGCCAAAGGCACTCCGTTTCAGCAATCGGTTTGGCACGCACTTACTACTATTCCTTACGGAGAAACATGGAGCTATGCTCAGTTAGCCGACGCAATCGGTAATCCAAAAGCGGTGCGAGCTGTGGGGTTAGCCAATGGCAAGAACCCGGTATCAGTGATTGTTCCGTGTCATCGAGTTATTGGTAAAAATGGCAAGTTGACGGGCTACGCGGGTGGAGTAGAGCGTAAACAGCGCTTGTTGGCGATTGAGGGAATTGGCCAAGAATAGAGCGCTTGGTTTTTGGGTTAAGTGATGCCTCGCAATGTTGAACTTAGCCTGGGGACCTTAAAAGTGTGACTTTGCAATAAAATCGTCACATTGTGGAAAATACCTATTTGGTTGCATATTCTTTAATCATGTTCTCTAGGCAAGGATGCCCAAATGAATAGTCAAATCCCTTTCTTACTCAGTTGCAGTAGTACGCTGTTACTGACAGGTTGTTTAAGCGACACCAGTCAACCTTTTGAAGTTCCACAGCTGGTTCTATTTAAAGGTATGTATGAAAGTACTGATAACAACAGCTATTTGCTTTTTGAGTCGGGGCAAGTTACTTATCAGGCAACGGATAACACAGTGACACGTAGCTACAGCGTTGAAGACGATTTGATAACCATTGAGCTGAATTCAGGAAGCAGCCGAACGGATTCTGATTTGGTGATGAGAATTCAACGTCAAGGTGAGGTGCTCACTTGCAACCAATGCCCAGCGATGCAATTGAGCAATGTCTGGACACGAGTCGAAACCCCGCAGCAAGAAGGCTCATCTAACTAGAATAACCCACCATTAAGCCATAAGTGAGCCGCGATGCTGACGGCGTAGCCAACCATGATGACTGGCATCCACTTTAAGTGACCAAAGAAGGTGTATTTACCATGCGCCGCGCCCATTAAGGCCACACCAGCAGCACTACCGATCGATAACAAGCTCCCCCCAACTCCAGCGGTTAAGGTGATCAGTAACCAGTTCCCCATCGACATTTGTGGCTCCATCGATAGCACAGCAAACATCACTGGAATGTTATCGACAATCGCAGATAAGATGCCCACCATAATGTTGGCAAAAATTGGGTCCCACTGGCTGTACATCAAAATCGAAGCCAGCTCTAAATATCCGAGCAAGCTCAAACCGCCCACACACATTACCACACCGTAGAAGAACAATAATGTATCCCACTCTGCGTGAGACACTCTTCGAAATACATCAAACGGCACCACAGACCCGAGTCGTTTTAACGCACCTTCGTCATTATTGGCAATCGCCACTGCTTTTTTCTTCGCCAGCGAGTTGGGCAGAGTTTTACGCAAGAAGTATCCGAAGAACTGCAGGTAAGCGAGTCCCATCATCATCCCCATCACTGGAGGGAAGTGCAGCACAGCGTGGAAAGCCACTGCGGTCGCGATAGTCATGATAAATAACAACACAATCCGTCTTGCACCACGCTTGAGTTCAACGTGTTGATGTACTGTGTCGGGCTGGGTGGTGGGTACAAAGTAAGACATGATTACCGCAGGGACTACATAGTTCATTACGGAAGGGATAAATAACGGGAGGAATTCGCTGAAGCTAACATAGCCAGCCTGCCACACCATTAGGGTTGTGATGTCGCCAAATGGACTGAATGCGCCGCCAGCGTTGGCGGCAATAACGATATTCACACAAGCAAGGTTAACGAACTTAGGATTAGAACCCGCTACTTTAAGCACCACGGCGCACATCAGCAGAGCGGTGGTGAGGTTGTCGGCAATGGGAGAAATAAAAAACGCCAGAATGCCGGTTAACCAAAACAGCGAACGAAAATTAAAGCCTTTACCGACCATCCAGGCTTGCAGCGCATCAAACAGTCTTCGTTCTTCCATAGCGCTGATGTAGGTCATGGCGACGAGCAGGAAGAGTAGCAGTTCGGCATATTCCAATAAGTTGTGTTCGAGTGCTTGTTTAGCGACCTCAGTCAGATTGTGTTCTTGGTATGTGAAACCGATGATGATCCAAATCAGACCAGCAGCTAGCAGAACGGGTTTAGATTTTCGGAGTTTTAGATACTCTTCCATCATCACCACGATGTAGGCGACAACGAAAATGGTCAGTGATAGGTAGCCAGCAAATGAGCTAGTGAGCTTGAGTGGTTCTCCCAACTGAGAAGTGGCGGCACTTGCTACCGTAGAAAAAAACAGCAAAGAGAGGACAACAGAAAGCTGGATACCTAGCATGGATTACGCTCCAAAGTTAATAAGTTATTAACACGCGTAAAAGCGTAGACCTAAATAACCACATGGAGTGTGATAGATATCTTAATAATTCAATCGATTACAGGGGATGCAAGAGACTGTGATGCAAACGAAATATGGTCGTGCATGTAGAAGCGGATAAAGAAAAAGCCCTACCGGATTTAGGGCCGATAGAGCTTATTCTGTGTCGCCAATATTATGCAGCATTAAGATCAAACGTCATTGTTTGTTCTGCAGCACATATCTCAACAGGCCAGCCATAGGATTGGTATTCCATCGCAAGTTTGTCCGCAACTACGCGAGATACCGTGGCAGTGATCCACATGCCTTTACCCATTACCTGATATTTGAGTGTTCTCATTTCCATTTTTGTCACCATTTTCCTTCTATATTGGCTGCGCGAAGTCTATAGCACCTCTTGAAGCTGGAATTTCGAATCAAGCTCAAATCCTTTATAAAATGGCTCATGAATTCGGCTTGGATTAAAACTCAATCAGCAGAATGAAAACGGTTGCGCTTTGGAAGAAAAGTCATGATTTAAGTATCTGTATTATAATCAAATAAAATTTTAACTAAAAATTTATGTAAGAGATCTCTCACATTATTATCAGAGATCGGACTATCCAGGTTCTTATCCGTTGGCGCTGATTTTTGTGTCTCTTCTGTATGCTTTCAGTTACGCCATTGCAGCAAAATTTATTTAGTTTTGTATGTGAAATATGAGGATTTTGTCAGTTTATATTTCGATATCTAAACCATAGTCACAGTTTTATATGTTGCCTATCATCTTTAATTTAAACCGATACTCTGTTTGATTTTGGTCATTAACCTTCTTCTCATTAGTTTGCACTATCTATGCGTGTTCTGTTCCATACAAACCAGATGTATAGAGGTCCTTATGACTAATCCAACGAAAACCGATCGTAAAGTCACGATCGGTAGTTACATCGCACTCGCCTTCGCGGTTGTGTTTTTTTCCGGCTTAATGCAGTCCAATGAATGGTATGGCGTATTCGATTTTACGACGCTTAACGGTTCATTTGGTAAAGTCGCTTACGATGTGAGTGAATCCGCCGATGGTATCCAAGCAGCTACCACTTCTTTACGTGGTAAAGGCGGTAGCGGTGCTCGCGACGGTTTCATTTTTGCTTTGACACTTATTCCGACCGTGATGTTTGCTTTGGGTATGATCAACGTACTTGAGCACTACGGTGCACTGGATGCGGCTCGTAAACTGCTTACTCCACTACTTCGTCCTCTTATGGGTATTCCTGGTAACTCAGGCTTGGCACTGATCGCTTCTTTACAAAGTACCGATGCAGGTGCCGCGATGACACGTCAGCTTAAAGATGAAGGGCATCTAACCAAGCGCGAAACCGATGTCTTTACCATGTTCCAATTCACAGCAGGTGCGGCGATCGTTAACTTCTTCTCGTCTGGCGCTGTGCTATTTACTCTAACCGCAATGGACGGTTCTCTCGCGGTAACATCATCTATTGGTCTTGCTGTGGCGGTGATGTTCATCTTTAAGTTTGTCGGCGCGAACCTGTTCCGTATCTACCTCAATATTACTGAAGGTAAAGAAGACAAACCAAAATCAGACAAAGAACAAAAACTGGAAGAGGAAGTAGCATAATGAGCGAAGTAAAAGCAAAGAAACCAATGGTGACTGATATTTTCGTTGAAGGTGCTAAGAAAGGCTGGGTTATTGCGACCACCTCGACAGTGCCAAACGTTCTGATGGCGTTTGTAATCATCAAAGCATTGCAGATTACGGGTGCGTTGGATCTGATGGGCAGTGTGTTTGCTCCAATCATGGCGGTGTTTGGTTTGCCGGGTGAAGCAGCTGCAGTATTGATCGGTGCGTGGATGTCGATGGGCGGTGCAGTGGGTGTGGTCATCACGCTGTTTGACCAAGGTATCTTGAATGGCAATCATATTGCGATCTTAGCGCCAGCTATTTACTTGATGGGCTCACAGGTTCAATACATGGGCCGTATCATGGGACCAATTGGTACTGAAGGCCGTTACATTCCAGTGATGATCGCTATTTCAGTGTTGAATGCGTTTGGTGCGATGTTCCTAATGAACATTATTCTGTAGCCTAGCTTTTGAAGTTTCTTGGGCTTTAGAAAAAGGAAACCCCGTTTGGCTTTCACCAAACGGGGTCTATTCTTTTTGTAGCCATCCTGCTACTGCGCGTTACTTATCTTTCAATAGGTAACTGGTGCTCCCTGCATCGTTCCTTGACGTGGCTAAATCCTTTAACCTATCCAATCCATCGCCTTCCTAGCGGTGTCCTTGCAAACTCATCATCCTGACAAGTGACTCTATCCTAGAGCAATAACTTCCTTGCTGATAACTCATCCTAAGTCATCAAATCTTCATCCTGAAGATACCTAATCCATTAGGCTTTTTCCTGTTCCTGCCAACTCCCTGTCGACACGTATATTAAACACTCTGGAGGCTTCTCCCACAATCTACCTCAAGCAAATAATCTCAAGGCAAAGCTAAGAAAAACTGTGCGGACTCATACAAAACAAGGGCTTGGGTTTGTAATCTAGGATTTTTCTGCGAAGCTTGATTGTAATCTCTTACGTTTGTTGTGAGAGATCTCTTACACATGTGCGGGCGTGAATGCTCTTTGTTTGCTGAATACAGATACGTTGAGGTAGTCCGCCGAATAAACTAACCAGTAGGAAATGATAATGGTTACAGCGTTATATGCTTCGTTGCTCACTTTGGTCATGTTATGGCTTTCTATTGAAGTGATTAAGCAAAGAAGAAAGAATCAAGTGGCACACGCAGATGGTGGTGTTGAATCGTTACAAGTGGCTCGTTCCGCTCAAAGTAATGCTATGGACTATATTCCGATTACCGTGATACTGATGGTGTTGCTCGAGTTCAACGGCGCCAATGTATGGCTGATCCACGTTATTGGTGTTGCTTTTGTTGCTGGTCGTATTATTCATGGGAAAAGCATCCTCGCTCGTAGTCTGAAGGGAAGAAAGCAAGGCATGTATTTGACCTTTGCCAGCATGGTGTCTTTAGTTGTTCTAAACTTGATTTATCTTCCTTTTGATAAGCTTATATAAGGACATGCATGGCGTTACGCCTCCCTCAACCATGGATGATTGTATTAACAGGTTTAGTGCTGAATATTCTGGCTATTGTTGTGTCGAGCCTAGTGCTCGACAAAATGGTGGTTGAACAAGCTCAGTATCGAGAGCGTCAACAGGGCAATGTATACTCGATTCAGTTGGCTTGGAATACGATTGAAACCTTAGAACGTAAGCGTGAATCTATGTTGCTGCACATGGATATCAGTACCTCTTCAAATTCAGCGGTGACACCGGAATTAGAAGAAGCAATGCGTGGTCAGCTTGGTGCGTGGGTCAGTGGCGAAGTCCCAGAGATTACCGTCGAAAACCTTTCTCAGATCATGATGTTGATTAACCAAGCTCAGCAATCACAACGTACACGTATCGATGACTTCTACCTTGATAATCTAACCTTATCTGAACTCCTCCAAGCTCTTGAAGAGCAGATGACCCTCTATAAAAATATTGCGCTCTTTCTTCAGATCTTTGGCTTAGCATTGATCCTTGCGCGTGACCTGGCGAGACGAAATTAACCGTCGCATGCCTTAAGCCAGACCTGATGTCGAGTTATTGGCCCAGGTTAGGGTGCTGTTGCCCTTGGTACTTTGGAAGCTGGTCTTTAAGCTTTTTGAAGGTACTGAATGCGTTGTTAGCTGACAAGCGATTCATTAACCAGTCAGGCAAAATACCACCCGCATTCGCATATGCCGTATAGGTGATGTGGGTCAGGCCATTGGTTAGAGGCTGCAAAACCCATAGCGCATCGACCTCGTTGATTCGAATATACCCCGACTCTTTAGCCATGTAATTGGACGCATCCTTGATGGTTAAGGTGAATTGACCGTCTTCTACTTCATATTTCGAATACGTCACCATATCTCGGTCGCGAGCAGGCCAAGGAGCTTTGAACTGGGTGTAGACGATATTCTCATTGTTAGATATTTGCATTAACACTTCACTGTGCGACACATTGTCGATCCAATTCGGTACGTTATCGCTGTCTTCCAACAATAAGAGAAAGCCTGAATAACTGGTTTCGACCTGCATTTGCGCTCGAACTTCAACAAGACCATTTCCGTGATTACGCTTATGTATAGTGATGCCACCATCACTTTTAACGAACTGCCACGGAGTCGCATAAGAGAGGGATGAAAACAGGCAGAGTCCAAGTACCAAAATCCTAGGTAATATCATTATTCTTCCATGAAATGAAAAGCTTATCTGCCATGAGTATAGAATAAAAATAGGTTGGATTCGCGTCGTAAGATGCTGCGTATTGAATATGGTTACTATGATATTGGGAAAAACGGAAGACAGAGGGTCTTCCGTTTATAGACAGGGAGTGCAGTGGCAATTTATCTAGAGCTTATAGGCTTCGACAGTTTTGATTGTCGTCCAGTTGTTGTTGGCGTCTTGGATGAACTCTTGTGTGTTCTCCAACCAACGTTTTTGCACTGACTTGTCTAAGTTCAGGTACAACTTTCCATCTTCTACTTTCCAAGCTAAAGGGTCGGTTTCGAACTTCTTACCCATTGCCACACCAAAGGCGCAGTAACCACCGTACTGAGGCGCATAGGCTTGTGGATCTTCGCGGAATTGGTCTCGGTTTTCACTGCTTACAAACTGATAAATGGCATTTTTGTACGTAGCTGTGAACTCTGGCGTGCCTTTCACTGGCCCTTTACTGTCGAAATAAGCAACCGGGTCGTAGCCTTTAATCGCGAGGTCGTTACTATCAACGCTCATATCAAGGTCAGCTGCCATTAGTGAAAAGCTCGCGCCTAGTAACGCGGCTGTAAGAGTGATTTTTTGACTGGTCGATTTTAAATGTGACATATCAAGTTCCTTGTCAGTATTAGTTAACTTGTATGAAATAAATTAGCCGACTAGTCCGGTCTATAGAGGGACAAAAGAACTAAAAAGTAAGCGAATCGTTCGGAGGATGCATGGATCTGCTGTCACAACTAATGGAACATTTCTCGATACGCACCGGTGTTTTCTATTCTGGGAACTTGTGTGGGGTATCGTCATTCAACGCGCAACAGGGTAAAGAAGGGCACCTTCATGTATTGAGTGCCGGTGAGTTGACTCTATCGAGCTCTAGTATGGAACACAGGAAGCTCTCTCAGCCTTGTATCGTCTACTTACCCAATAGCACACCACACGCGATTGAAGGGGTTGGAGACGGTGCAGAAGTTGTGTGTGCGAGTGTGGAATACCGTTCAGGGCAAATGAATCCTCTGTTGTCTGCTCTTCCTGACGTGATCGTGATTCCGTTTGAAGACGCACCTAACCTTATGCCGGTGATTGAGGTGCTGTTTCGAGAATCGAACCAAGAGTTATCAGGCCAGCAATACTTAATGGATAAGTTGAGTGACGCGCTAATGGCTTTGATTTTCCGCCATCTCATTGAACAACAGCAAATCAATCAAGGCGTATTTTCTGCGCTTGCTCACCCACGACTTGCTCCGGTAGTGACCGCCATTCACCTAATGCCAGCTCGACACTTTTCGATAGCGAAAATGGCTTCATTGGCGGCGATGTCTCGCACCCAGTTCATCGAAGCATTTAAGCGCGAGGTGGGCGAAACTCCGGGTGATTATGTCCAAAAGTGGCGTGTGTCTGTGGCTCAATCGTTGCTGTTGCAAAACAAGCCCATCAACTGGGTCGCGGATGAAGTGGGGTACAACAGTTACTCCGGCTTCTCTCGTGCGTTTCAGCACGTAACCGGAATGTCGCCACGTTTATGGCTAAAGCAAAATGTGTCGTAAAGCACTGGCAGCCCTACCTATAATATGGCTATTGGCATGAGACTGGCCTATGTTTTAGCGGAAATTGAGCGTAGTTTGTTCATTTCTCGAATGACGGTGTAAAAAGGTGGACTTTATAAGCTCGTTGTAACATCCTGCCCGTCCTATTTTATCAGACATCAATGAGACGAAGTGCCTGCTGAACATTATTCAGCCTCCCGTATCTCATTAAAGCACTAAGGAGTTCCACTTGAACCTATTTGTAAGAGACCTTACCGTTATCGATTCTTCATACATCTGTGAACACAGAGGGGTCGTAGGAGATAGTTGGATTTTAGATGTCACCATGTCTGGTGAACTGAACGAAATGAGCATGGTGCTGGACTTTAGCCGAGTCAAAAAACAGATCAAAAACCTTGTTGATCAGCATGTTGACCACCGCTTACTGTTGCCAATGAAAAACGCTGCAATCGTACATCAAGCAAGCAAAGCGGGTTACTCTAAGGTAGATGTGCTGCGTGGTGACAAGAGCCTGCACCTGCACTGCCCTGATGAAGCCTACTGTTTGATTGATGCTGAAGCGATCACTATCGAGAGTGTGACCGCTCACGTTTATGACATTCTTCGCGACAACCTACCAAGCAACGTCACAGGGCTAGAGATCACTCTACGTCATGAGAATATTAATGGCGCGTTCTACCACTATACCCATGGTTTGAAAAAGCACGATGGTAACTGTCAGCGCATCGCTCATGGCCACCGTTCTCCGGTTGAAATTGTGGTTGATGACCAGCGTGATGAACAACGTGAACTAGCGTTTGCTAAGCGCTGGGAAGACATCTACCTAGGTTCTAAAGAAGACCAAGTTTCTGTTCCATCATTAAACCTAAGTGAGCACGCTAAGAGTGCGAATGACGAAAGCCATTATGGTTTCCGTTATACGGCGCCACAAGGTGAATTTGAGCTAGCGATTGCTAAGAGTGAAACAGAGATCTTGCCAACGGATACTACAGTGGAACTATTGGCAGGCTATATCGCCGATCAAGTTGCCCCAAGTTTGGCAGAAAACCAGTCACTACAAATTGTGGCTTATGAAGGCGTAGGTAAAGGCGCGATGGCGTTCCGATAACATCTCACGGGTGACGCAAGTTCACTTTCTATCAGAACAAAAAAAGGCAAGATACTAAGTTATCTTGCCTTTCGTTTTTGTGGCTAGTTAAACCAAGAAGGTTATTGTCATTCTGTTAGTGCTAACGAAGCAGTACGTGTCGCAGTGGGCTTTTTTCAATCGCAACGACCAGTCCAAAGCTGAGTAATACGGTGCCAAAGAATACGGTTACGTCTTTTGCTAGCTCCGTAATGCCCAATACACCACAGATATTGAACAACAAGATGATGATTAATAGGTGACTAACGTAGATACCCAACATGCGATTTGAGATAGCACGAACCCATCCATAATTGCCCACGTTTGGATTGGCTAGAAGCCACATAAACGTGCCCATTCCCCATAGCGCAGTACCAAACAAGAAATCATGGATGTTGAATGCGATGTCGAATTTAGACAGCCATGCTGCTTCAGCAAAATGAATGCCCATGCCTAACAATATTAATCCTAGCGCCTTAGCCGACGACACTTTCCATTGATGCTGACGAATAAGGAAACCCAAGGTGACCATCAATGTGCTGAAGAACGGGCCGTTACGGGTAAAGAAAGGTGCTTCCAGTCCAGTCAGGCTTGTATAACTTCCCGCTAAAACACCGTAGATGTAGAGTGCAATTGCGAGAGGCAATAAAAGTCTATCGAGCTTCATCTCAACCATCAAAGCGATGATCAAAACTGCAAACACTAAAGCTGGAATAAACCACAAGTGCACTAAACCGCCCTCTAAGAAAGAGTTGAGCGGTGTGCTCATTAAAAAGCCCCAGTAACCTTGACGTTCGCCCAGATAACCGAGCTCTTCAACCCTAGCGAGGTTGAATGGCATCACTAAGCAAATGATGCTCCATGCCAACCAAACCTTAAGCAGTGGTTTAGAGTAATTAATGACGGTTTGCCACGGGGAGGCAGTCAGCTTGGGCTGAATCAGATAACCTGAAATTAGAAAGAACAGAGGTACTGCAAAGCGCGCGGCTTGATTAAGAATGTAACCAATCCATGGCACGTCATTAATTTGCCAATAAGTAAGGGCCATTTGGCCATGTAAGCCAATGATCGCCAAGATAGCAATCACTCGACCCAACTCGATACTGGCGATGCGTTGTGAAGGCGTATTTTGAACGGAAGACATATCAGATCTCTAAGAAAATTTTCGTAGAATCTAGCAGCCTTTCTGTTGAGCCAGTTAGCGCTAAATCAAGGGTTGCGACCTTTATATGAAGGCTTGTATTGATTTTTTGAAGCCTGTCGCAGCTATATTAAATCCATTGCAGTAAGTGCAAAAATACCAAGCGTACAAGTGATAAGCGATCCCATTGTTGTGAGTGCGATAATATTGGCAGCGAGCGTTGCATTTCCACCCATTGCACGTGCCATGACGTAACTCGCGGCTGCGGTTGGCGCTGCACTCATCAGGAAAATAAGACCAAGATCGAGCCCTTCAAAGCCCAAGACCAGTGCTGCTACAGTAATAAGCAAGGGTGAAACAATGAGTCGGTAACTTGAGGAAAACCAAGTCGCGAGTTTCTCTTGTTTGAGAGAGCTGATATCCAATGAACCACCTGTACAAAGTAAAGCCAAAGGCAATGTCATTTTTGCCAAGTATTGCCCAGCGTCAGTGACCATCTTAGGGATTGGAATAGACAATGCGTAACAGAAAACACCGAGGAAAATGGCGATAATCAGAGGGTTCTTGGTTATCGATTTGGCGATAGCTTGAATGGCTTTATCGCCGGTGTCTGTGCCTTTAGGAGTTAGGGCAATCACCGCTTGAATGTTGTAGAGCACTGTAATGGATGCAACATAGATAGCGGCCAGTGCCACGCCTTGGTTGCCATAGATATTGGCGACATACGCTAGACCTATGATGCCCGTATTAGCCCGAAAGCCACCTTGGATGATGACGCCTTGGTCCTTCGAATCTCTAAACAACAGCTTGGTCGAGAGGGTAGCAATCAAGAAAAAAGCGAAATTAGCGGCTAAAGCAAATAACACTAAGGTGCTGCTTGCAGAGAAGTCATGTTCGGACTGAACAATACTCAAGAACAGCATTGCAGGTAAGGTGATTTGAAAAACAATTTTAGAGGCGACATCAATGAAGTTGTCATTGATTAAGCCAATTCGCTTGAGCATCACACCAAGAAACAACATCAAACAAATAGGGCCTGTTACTGACGCCGAAAACGCAAACTGTTCCCAAAGTGTGTTCATTATTTTTCCTTAAATTTAGCCAACTTCAATATCCTTTGAATACTGTCGCATTTTTCCACAATTTTTTGAGAAGAGAAATTGAATCCCAATAGATAAGTAAAAATCTTTGAAAAAAAGAACGAACGTGCTAAAAATAACGCATCAGATTTATCCTTGGTGAATAATGAGTAAAGGAAAGATAACCAAAGAGTATATTTTGAGTCATGCATTCGCACTTGCGAGTGAAAACGGGCTTGAGAGTTTGACGATTGGCGAATTAGCCAAACAGTGTGGCATGTCTAAGAGTGGCCTGTTTGCGCACTTCAACTCTAAGGAGAACCTGCAGCTCTCTGTACTCGAATATTCCAACGCTATATTCACTGAGCGGGTCATCATTCCAGCAAGAGAGCTTGGTGATGCTGACATTGAAGCGAAGTTAAAACAGTTGCTCGATAACTGGCTGGGTTGGAACCATTCGTTTCAAGGCAGCTGCATGTTTATTGATGCGTGGAAAGATGCTGGTAGTGAAACGTCTGTGATTCAGAAAGCGCTGCAGAAAACCATTTCGGTTTGGATTGACTACTTGACGATTCAGGTAGCAAAAGCGGTTGAGAGTCAGCAGTTCAGATCCGACTTAGATCCAAAACAGGCAACTTTTGAGCTATATGGTCTTTATCTGAGCGCGAACTTGTTTTACTCGTTACGAGGCCAACAAGCGAGCCACACGCATTTTTGGAGCGGTGTAGAGCGCTTAATCGCTAGCTGGAAAGCGGCTTAACTCGCGTCTAACAATTTTAAGAGAAGTGGCGGCAAGCACGTGTACACAGCTTTGCCCCATTTTTTATACTAACAAATAGCACGGTCGTTCGTTTTTTCTGGCCGAGCTCGATCCGCCAATGAAGATGGCGATACAAGGAATGGTCATGAGTGACAAAATCTACTTTAATACATCGAACAAATTCAGCTTCAAGCGCAGCCTGATTGGTGCAACAACCAACCTGCACTACATCTTAGCGCCGAGCCATGCAAAGAAAACAGCGCGTAAGTTATTGCTCACGCCAATGCGTACCGAGCAGAAAAATGCAGATCCACAAGGGTTGATCAAGAGTGAAGTCAAAGGCCGCGATGGCGTTCTAAAAACTTACTCTCTAGGTACTGGGCCAGTTTGGGTATTAACTCATGGTTGGTCAGGGACTGCGAGTCAGTTCTTTCCTTTGATGGAACACATCGCAGCTAAAGGTTTTACCGCTCTGGCTTACGATCACCCGGCGCATGGCGGCAGCGATGGCGTGCATGGTCATATTCCGGCGTTTGTGAACGGCCTTGAGGCGATTCTTGACTCGGTGGGTGAAGTGGCAGGCTTAGTTGGTCACAGCATGGGTACCGCTTCTGCGTTGGAATGTAAGCACGTTAAATTGGAAAACAAACCATTGTTGCTGATTGCACCTGTATTGGATTACCTCGATAACCTGTTCGGCAGCGTTGCTCGTTCAGGGTACTCAATGAAGTTGTTTGAGGCGGTAGTGGGAGAAGTAGAAGAACAGTTTAATTACCCAATCCAGTCTGTCGATCCCTATGGCAAGCTCGCGCTGCGTCAGTCTCAGACAATCATTGTGCATGATGAGCAAGACAAGTTTACTAAGTTCGATGTGTCGCAGCGTGCAGCGAATGAAATGGATCGCGTTGCTTTGATTGCTACTCGAGGGCAAGGTCATGGGCGAGTAATGAAGTGCCCGCAAGTGTTTGAGAGCTTTGATACCTTGATTGGCTAGGTTTAGTTAATCAATTCGGTAATACGTAGGTTTAGAAAACAAACAACAAAAAGGCCAACCAGATATATCTGGTTGGCCTTTGCTTTTAGGTGTTTAGTAAGTATTCAGCTAAAGCCTATTTTTAGTTAGCACAGTTTGCTGGGCCAATCTCTTTCCATACGCCCCACTCGCCAGAGTTAACTGGGTCATCACCTTTAGTCCACCATTTTGCTTCCCAAACCTTACCGGCTTGAGTCACTTGGTCGCCGCCAGTGTATACTGCACTTGAATCCCAAGCGTTAGTACACGTACCACCGTCTGTGGTTTTCTTAAGAACTTTCACTGATGCAGCTGCGACTGATGAATCTGTACCGTCACTTACGGTCACAGAGAAGTTCAGAATAGTGTCTTGCGTGTATTCTGCTGCAACAAAGCTTACTGAAGCGCCTTGTACTGTTGCATCGATACCTGCAGGTACATCCCATGTGAAGGTTAGTGTGTCTTGATCGGCATCGCTAGACGCAGATGCATCCACGACCACAACGTCACCCGCATTGACTTCAGCCGGAGCCGTAACCACTGCAACTGGTGCTGTGTTAACTGGACCTGTATCTTTTGGGTTGACCGTTACAACAACCGTGTCCGTTGACGTTGCGCCTTCGTTGTCCGTTACTGTTAGACTGAAGGTCAGCGTTTCTTGCTGAGTAACTTCAACAACATCGAAGCTTGCAACCGCGGCATTCGCGTTAGTCAGTGTTACTGCTGTGCCGCTTACTTGAGACCAAGCGTAGCTCGCAATTATGCCATCACTGTCTTTTGAAGCGCTGCCATCTAGAGAAACAGAAGCAGGGCCTTCAACAGATTGGTCTGCACCTGCTGATGCGGTTGGTTTCTTGTTCACAGGTTCTGTAGTGCCACCTGCTAAACCCTCGTGCATTGCATTTAGGATGTCGCCGTTATCCGCATCAATTTCCCAAGAGAACAGACCCGCAAGACCAAGGCTACGCACGTACGCACCTTTTGCTTTAACCGAGCGGTCGTCATCAAACGTGATCAACTGACCTGAAGTACGGTTCCAAACGTATGGCGCTTCTGCCATTTCGTCGTAGCCATATTCGAAGCCATTGATGCCTTGGTTGTTGGCGCCAAGCATGTTCGCTTTAATGCCTTTGTAGTCGATAACGCCATCTTCCCAAACACCTTGTGTGGTGCTGCCTTTCAGTTTGCCATTTCCGACACCTGTCATAGGGTCGCTTGGATCAGAAAGTGTTGATGGTAATACGCCTTCCCAACCACGACCGTACATTGCTGTACCTACGACAAGTTTGTTAGCTGGAACACCTTGCTGAAGCAGTAATTGGATACCGTTGTCAGTGGTATAAGCTGGGCCTGTGTATGGTTTGCCATTTTCATCAATGCCTGAGCCATCACACTGACCAGGACGCATGAAGTTACCGCAGTTTAATGCTGTCTGGTGACCTAACACGTTGTTCCAACCGCCGTAGAAGTCGTAAGTCATCGCAAAGATGTAGTCCATGTACTGGATAGCATCACCGTAGTCCACATCCTCAATTTTATCGTGACCAACACCGATCGCTGAGGTGAGTTCGTAAGTGCGACCATTTTCAGCTTCTAGTTCATCTAGCATTGCACGTAGCTCTGCCATCAATGCGATATAAGCTGGGCCATCATTTACTGGGTCACCAAGATCTGGCGCTGCACCGCCACCACCAGGGAATTCCCAGTCAATATCTACACCGTCATAGAATTTCCATGTGTTCAGGAATTTTTTAACCGATGCCACAAAGGTGTCTCGGTTCGCTTTGGTTGTGAAATCGAAGAATGGGTCAGACAGCGTCCAACCACCAATCGATGGGATGATCTTCAAATCAGGATTACGCTGTTTTAGCGCCATCATCATTGCGTAATTACCTTTGATCGGTGAGCTGTATTCGTGGCCCGCTTGAGGGAAGCTTTTCTGGAAAGCGGCCCATGGGTCATGAATCACCACTTCGTAATCATTAACACCCTGACAAGCTGTCATTAGTGCGTTGTAGCTGTTTCCACCTACCGATTTCACTGATTCGTTAGGACCACAAATTGGGATGAAGCCATAAAGGATGTGGGTCAAGTTATCAGCGGGTAGGTTATCAACGGTGTAATCACGACCATAGATACCCCACTCAACAAAGTAAGTACCCACTACTGTGTTTGGATCGGTGTTGTAGGACTTGTTATTTGGATCGATATTCATTGCTAGTGGTGCTAAGTGCGCACCATCCGTATCGGCAATCGTGATTTTAGCGGGTGCGCTTTTACTACAACCCGTTTCGTCACATGCTTCGATTTCCATATCAAACAAACCGCCCTGACCGTATTCGAATGAAGCGGTAGTTTGGCTGCCAGTGATTGGGCCGGTTGCAACCTTAACGCCATCAAAGTAGATGTTGTACGTGTTTCCTGACGTTCCGCTCCACTGATTAAACTTAACGTCGACCTTTGCTTTGTCGTGATACTTAACCATTTGGTTGTAGCCAGAAGTGGTTTCCATCGCGAGTTCAATTTTAGAAAACTGTAGGTTGTTGGAACCGTACATATCGATGCTAGGTGCTGTTGGAGCAGCTAATGCTGTACCAGATAGCGCTAGAGCAATGCTCGCAGCACAGGTATTAAAACGAATCATACTATTTCTCTCATTCCTTGAAGGTTACGAGAGCCAAATGGCCCCATAAGTTGCTCCGATCACTTTTGAAGGAGCTTCCCCGTCAGTATTCGAGAGAGTTTTAATTTCATAACTGAAAATAAATCTGTTTTCGATGGACAACTAAAAAATTGTATCTTGTTACAAATTTGTTGCTTAGTGAGTGAGAGGTCGAGTCCATGTTTTATAAAATGAAATGTCACCTAGCATGAAAATCTCATATGTGAAATTGCACGACATGAAGTTATGTAAAAATGCGACTAGCTGCATGAAAATATCGTGACGTTGAAGCAAGATCACGAATTAGTGGCGAGTAGATGGGAAGCTTAAAGAGTGTTGACGGAGTAATTGGGGCTACTGAAGGCTATCTTTTGAATTGCTCGGCCAATGAGGCGCGTCTTTGTTGCATCACGCTGTGACTTTCAGCGGTAGCAGTATGTTCAAAACCTTCTTTGATAAATTGCTGGGCGGGTGTGCTTGGCTCCAGTCGCTTTAGGCGAGGTGAGTCGTAGGTGCCACTGATGGTGTAAACCCTTGGACCTGAACCTGTATTTATCGTGACGATTTTACCGTCAAAATCAAACGAAGTCGTGATGAGGCGATGATTCATCATCACACCTTTATCTGAGAGGGTAAGGATATCGGTATTGTACGGTGGAGCGCCAATCTCTATCCAAGTACCATGCACATTGCTTGGACTGACGGATTTTTGGTGAGCTTGATAGGCGAAACAACCAGCGGTAACGGCAATCATAAAGCCAACTAATAGCAATCCGTAAAGTAACGAGTTGGCAAATAGATCTCTGCTTTTAGTGGTTTTTTTTGCCATTATCTCTTCATTTCTTCGCTTGTACCGTTCTTAAGTCTATAAATTAAAATCTTAGTTTGCAAAGGTTGTTATAAGAGTTAGAAGCAGGATCCAATGTTCAAATAAATTGGCTTGCGTTGATGATTCTTAGCGTGCTGCTGTTGCCATTTACCGAGTAAATGAGTTTGGGTTTCAGTAAATCTTCAGCTATGCGTATTTATTTCTTGTAGGAAAGTCGCGAATTGGTTAAAACAATTATCACCTAAATTTACGTAAGGCTTATTCGTTGAGCCCAAAACTGCAATTTAAAGACAACAAGGAAGTACAATGATTAAAGAAAACACATACTTTGAAGGTGGCGTTAAATCGTTAGCGTTTAATCAATCTGGCGCTGATGTGAGTGTTGGTGTGATGGCGGCTGGCGAATATACCTTCGGTACGGCTGCTCCTGAAAAGATGACCGTGGTTAAAGGCGCTCTGATTGTAAAACGTGTTGGCGATGACGACTGGACTACATACCAATCTGGAGAATCTTTTGACGTTGCGGGCGATTCTTCTTTCGACCTGCAAGTAAAAGAAGCAACGGCTTACTTGTGTGAGTACCTATAAGAAGCCTGAAATTTACTTCTGCTTAATAAGAAAAAACCACGCTCTAGGAGCGTGGTGAATAAGTGATAATAACCGGCAGTGGATAGTGTCACTTGTTTTACAGTCATCAAATGGACGACCAAATTCGTTGTCCGTTGCTCAATCTCTTCAGTACTTTTTTCAAAGCCCAAAGCCCAAAGCCCAAAGCCCAAAGCCCAAAGCCCAAAGCCCAAGCATTAGTAAGTGTCAAAAACGCCGTTGTTGTAGTCCTGAATAGTTTGTTCAATCTCTTCCATCGAGTTCATGACGAACGGACCATAATGTACAACTGGCTCATTAATCGGTTGACCAGCAAAAATCAACACCCCTGAATCTTCTAAGCTACTCAAAGAAAGTAGTTCAGCTTTGGTCAGTAATGCAAGTTGACCTTGGTTGATGACCTTACCACCGTTCTGAATGCTGCCTCGGTACACGTAAGCCATGGCATTGTGCGTTGCCTCTGTGCCTAAGGAAACTTCTTGGCCTGAACGAGAACGCCAGTCTGCGACGCTTAATGGCACACCTGTCTTTTGCAGTGGACCTTGTGCTCGCAAAGTTGCTGAGTCAGCTTGTTTATGTAATTCAAACCCACCGGCAATGACTCGTAATAAACCGCCTTTTTCACTTTGATGTTCAGCAATACTTTGACTTTGGAAGTCGTGGTACTGCGCAGGCTGCATTTTGTGTGTTGATGGTTGGTTTATCCAAATCTGAAAACCATGAAGTGCACCTTCCTCCATCATCGGCATTTCACTGTGAATAACCCCACGACCAGCCGCCATCCATTGCGCACCACCGCTACGAAGTTCTCCAATATTTCCCATGTGATCTTTATGTTGGAAGTGACCTTGCAGCATATAGGTCAGCGTCTCTATCCCACGGTGAGGGTGAGGAGGAAAGCCGCCAACATAGTCTTTGCTTTCATCCGATTTGAGTTCATCAATCATTAAAAATGGAGAGAAGCGTTTGTTGTTAAAACCAGCAACTCTTTGGATTTTAACTCCATCGCCATCAGACGTGGCATGGGCTGAGATTACATGTTCTACGGTTCTTACATTCGACATATTGAAACCCTCATAAGTTTGAATAGGTCTAGTGTATGGAATTAAATTTATAAAGAAGATGGTGCTGCGTTGAGTGACTTATTCGAAAATTTTGAACAGGTAACAATATGAAATTAAGTCTATACTCAATATAGGTTAGACCGCCAAGGAGGCCGCTATGGCAGTACAACAAAAACATGGCGAAAGGCATGGTCGAATGGGCTTTGAGAATGACTTTACGACAGAACAAGGTCAGCGCTTTACTGAGGTTGCGAATAACGCGGTGAAACGTCGCATCAAAAAGCGCGAAGTGGAAGCGCCTTTTGTGCATTCGGCAAAGGAATCTGCGTTGAAAACCGTCACAAGATCTAAGTGGGAAAACCGAAGCCGAGTTAGGCAAGTGGTTTGGATTATTGTTATTGGTCTTGTCAGCTTATGGGCGATGTATATGGCTGGCTAACGTTGGCGAGTCTTTAACAAGGTAACATTGTTTCCCTTTATTCCTGCTTCAAGCCCCTGTTCAATTTCAGTCGAGTCAGGTTTATCCATCGGACACTCCTCTATTAACGTAGAAACAGGGTTGTCATGATAATAAGCGTAACGGTTCTTGCCTGAATGTTTCGCTATATACATGGCTTTGTCGGCACATCTTGTCAATTCATGTAAATCTTGAGCATCTTGCGGATACAGTGATACACCGACGCTGAGAGTCAGCTCTTTTATTCTCTCGTTGGTCTGGCAACCGCTCTCAAACAATCCACAGATCCTGTCTAGAATACCATCGAGATCTTTTTTGGTGGGAATATCGTAGAGCATCAGCACAAACTCATCTCCGGCAAAGCGTGCGATGGAATAGTCGTATTCGTGGCTTTTTCGATCTCGGGTTCGAATATTGTTGCTTAGACGGTTAGCAAAGTGTTGTAGAACACTGTCGCCGACATCGTGACCATAACTGTCGTTGATGCCTTTGAAATCATCAATATCTAAGAAGACCAAGGCGGTAAGTGATCGCTCACTATCGACAGTGGCAAGCTTTTCGATAGCCCAACGTTCAAAGCTCCATCGGTTGGCAAGCCCTGTGAGTTGGTCTCGATAAGCCAAGTCCTCAATCCCTTCTTTATACAAACGCTGAATGTAGCTTACTGCTTTGGTGTAGTAGTAAGCGGAGGTATGACACACCAAGCTCATGGTAAACAAGCTAAGAATAAAGCGATGTGTGCTGTTAAAAGGTAGAGAAAAATTATTGGGTAATGCAGTAATTAGCGTGCTTATGAATAGGCAAAAAGAGGTGCTTAGGATGACGCCAATTCTAAAATCGTTGATGAAGATTACGGCTGCTAAAATCGGGTAAAGCCAAAGTATGCGATCGGGAATGGCATAGCTGTATAAAAACAGGATGACGCCTTGCACAAGCAGTACACAGCTAAGAATTAACTCTGAATACTCAGGATTGAAGACCTTTCTTACATAAATCGCATTGGCGATAGCGATAAAAGCAAAACATAGCTCAAACATTGATAGGGTGTAGTGCTGCCCCTGAAAGTAAGCCCATGTGTAAAAGATGAAGAGTGCGGCTGCAGTCATTGAAAAGGAGTAGACGATTTTTTGTTTTCGGGTAGAGCGGATATCCGCCATCTCTTCAAGGTGCCTTCCTACAAGCCTGTTCATGTGATTTGTGCCACTAATTTTGATAATGGTATTAATACTAGATTAAATAATGGGCTACGAAGAGCCTTAGCTGACCATTTAATGTGACTATTATCAAGATTTCATATGAAAGGTTAATTAACGCATTCTAAATGGTGATAGATATCACTAATGGTGCAGCTCGCCAAAAGCAAGCGGACGATTATGTGCTTGCTTTCCAAAGATTTACTCCACATAGTTCTTTTGCCATCAGATTAAAGAGAGACCATTTATGTTAATTACGTTCAGTTGTAAGGCACACGCTAGCGTCACGATGTTTGGTGAAGTCGGCCTTCAGTTTATCAAAATGCTTGGACATAGTGGTGCGATCCCGGGAGCGATTGATGCTTCAGAGGTTCCTCAAGCGTTGAATAATTTGCGCACCGCGATCGCTGCGGAGCAAAGCCAAGCTCTAGATCAAGATGATATCGATGATGACAACAAAGATGAGGTTGTTGAAGCGCCAGTAAACATCGGTAGTCGAGCTTTTCCATTGGTGGAGCTATTGAAAGCGGCTATTAAAGAAGAATGTGAAGTGATGTGGGAAGACGGTAGCGGAAAGCGTTTGTAAGATCAGCGTGGAGCTAAGTTTGATGGATAAAACCAGCATTCAGTTGAGAGCTTAGTAAGTAAATATAGAATGCTGGCTTTGTTATAGAGCTGAGTTAACTCACTTTGTTGAAGCGAATAGATTGCAGTTTCGTCTCTGAACCATCGATGTATGCATAGCTGTCGATAATCCATAACTTGTCACTCACCATTGCCAACTCTAGGCGCACATCCGCACTGTTTATGTCTTGGTAAATAATGTCTTGAATGTTAGTTGGGTAGAAGTTGTAACGGTTTGCTTGAGGCTGGTGTTCGCCAGCGAAGTTTACCGACACGTCCGTTGCATCGTTTATTACATCTAACTGGTAACCTTGCTCTGCTGTGTAGGAAAAGTGCGCTGATAGCTCTACGCCTTGTGGATTTTCAATGTTGATATTCGCTTGGCTAATGCTCGCTAGGCTACCCGTAGCTTGTAAACTGTCGATATTGCTGTTGGTATCAACATGGTTACGAATAGTAACGTTCCACTCGCCAATGAAGTTATTAAGCTCTTGCCAGTTTTGCTCCGTCGTTTCCGCACTCGTTGGGTTTGCTACTTGTGTACCACCAGTTTGTGCAATTGCCTCGTTACGGCTGTCATGGCGGATATTTTCTCGGTTGTTCTGAATATCGTTACTCGCCCCTGCAACACCTCCAGCCAAACCACCAACGACAGCTCCTTGGACAGCTAAGTCCGCCTCACCTGTTAGCGCGCCCAATGTTAAACCCAACAGAGCACCACCCACTGCACCTTGTTTAGTGCTTGCGTTTGGATCATCTTCACCAGGCGTTACACACCCAGTAAGTAGAGGAAGAGAGATAGCAGCAGTCAGTGATGCTTTAGTCAACGAGTTCATAAGTTCGGCCCTAAAAGATGTACAAATAAAGAGCAAAAACTTTATCAAGGGATTGTCAGAATAAAATTATGAACAGTGTTTTATTTGTTGCGAAGTGTTTCAGAAAGAGTGTTGAAATTGGTCCGTTAGCGTGACAGTCGATAATTTTGTTATCGTAATATCAATGCATAACAGACCGTAAACAAAGTGATGATGTTCACGCTTTCTGGGTTCCCTATTGTTAACTAGGAATATTTCCTAGTTGTTCTAAGACGCTCTCTCATGCGGTTGATTTTTAGACTTCTTATTATTTCGTTATCAGTAACAAAGAGTGCATGGACGGAAATACGTCGTGCAGACCTCACAAATAATAAGAGAGTTCACAATGTTAAAGTTTCTAGATCAGGTTCGAAAACCGACACTGGATCTTCCAGTCGAAACTAGAAGAAAAATGTGGTTTAAGCCCTTCCTACAATCTTACCTAGTCGTGTTCATTGGTTATCTAACCATGTATTTGATCCGTAAGAACTTCAATGTTGCGCAAAACGACATGATTTCTACTTATGGACTATCGATGACGGACCTCGGTCTTATCGGTCTGGGTTTCTCTATTACTTATGGCATCGGTAAGACAGTCGTTTCCTATTATGCCGATGGTAAAAACACTAAGCAGTTCCTACCATTCATGCTTGTCCTTTCGGGTATTGCGATGCTGGGCTTCAGCTTCAGTATGGGCGGCGGCAGCGCTAGCTTATTCTTGATGGTTGCTTTCTACGCGTTGAGTGGTTTTTTCCAAAGTACGGGTGGTCCATCGAGTTATTCGACCATTACTAAGTGGACGCCTCGTAATAAGCGTGGTTCATACTTGGGACTTTGGAACATGTCACATAACGTGGGTGGCGCAGGTGCAGCAGGCGTAGCTCTATTTGGTGCTAACTACCTATTTGATGGCAATGTGATTGGTATGTTCGTGTTCCCATCTATCATCGCGATTGTGGTTGGTTTTATTGGTATGCATTTTGGTAGTGACTCTCCAGAAGCATACGGTTTAGGTACGGTTGAAGAGCTGTTTGATGAAGAAGTGAGCGAAGAAGATACCGCAGCCGAAGAAAATCAAATGACTAAGAAAGAGATCTTTGTTGAATACATCCTTAAAAACAAAGTGATCTGGTTGCTCTGCTTCGCGAATATCTTTTTATACATTGTTCGTATCGGTATCGATCAGTGGTCTACCGTTTATGCGTATCAAGAACTCGGTCTATCAAAAGAAACGGCTATTTCAGGTTTCACGCTGTTTGAAGTTGGCGCACTGGTCGGCACACTAATGTGGGGTTATTTATCAGACCTTGCAAATGGACGCCGTGCTTTAGTTGCTTGTGTATCGCTAGCTCTGATCATTGTTTCTCTAGAGTTCTACCAACATGCGACGAGTGAGTTCATGTACTTAGCGTCACTGTTTGTGCTTGGTTTCCTAGTGTTCGGTCCTCAGTTATTAATTGGTGTTGCTGCGGTAGGTTTTGTTCCTAAGAAAGCGATTAGTGTTGCGGATGGTGTAAAAGGTACATTTGCTTACCTCATCGGTGACAGCTTTGCCAAACTTGGCCTAGGTATGATTGCGGATGGAACACCAATCTTTGGCCTAACAGGTTGGAAAGGAACGTTCGCAGCTCTGGATACTTCAGCTGCTATTTGTATCGCACTGCTGCTATTCGTTGCGGTTGCCGAAGAGAAGAAGATTCGCCACGCTAAGAAAATGCACTTAGCGTCTCAAAACGCGTAGCGAGTCTCACGTGCTTTATTGGTTTAAAGCACGTGAGATCATACCAATCGTTAGTTCGATTCAGTATCATCTCTATTAATAAACTTAATTTTAGATAGCTCCTGTTGGGGCTATTTTTCTTTCTTACTCTTAATTTTGGCTAATATCATGATTAATGTTGCGCTTGTTGATGACCACGTCATTGTTCGATCTGGCTTTGCTCAATTACTCAGTCTTGAAGCTGATATTACGGTAGTGGGTGAATTCAACTCTGCGGCAGAAGCGCGTCTCGGATTGCCAAGTTGTCACCCTGATGTCGTGATCTTGGATATCTCGATGCAAGATGAAAGTGGCCTGAGCTTATTGGAAGAGATTCCATCAGGCATTGCCAGCATAATGCTAAGCGTTCATGACTCTCCGGCGATGGTGGAGAAGTCGTTAGAGTTAGGAGCCAAAGGTTATCTCAGCAAACGCTGCAGTCCTGATGAGTTAATCCAAGCCGTACACACGAGTGCAAATGGTGGCTGCTATCTAACGCCAGATATCGCTATCAAGCTTGCGACACCAATGAAAAATAAAGCCTCTTTAAATCAGTTAACTCGCAGAGAAAGCGAAGTGTGCCAGTTATTGGCTACGGGGCTCGATGTAAAATCTATTGCCGTTGAGTTAGGGGTTAGCCATAAAACGGTGCATGTACATCGTGCAAATGCGATGGACAAACTCAATGTTAAGAACAACGTTGAGTTAGCGAAATTGTTCACTCAAGATCAGTATTGATGCGTTCCTATCTCGCCACCTCCCTATGCGGGACTTTTATGGCTGGCTGTGCATGGTTTTGTTTATGGGTTATCGCCTTCTATTTCATCAATGACCCTGAATTGGCCATTCTGCTTTTCCCATTTTCACTTCGACTGGGAATGACTCTGCACACTCGCACACACTATTGGCCTGCTATCTACATTGCAGAGTGGGGGCTTGCGATCGCTTTGGCGTTATTACTTGATGAGCCTCAATGGTTGACGATACTTATCGCCAGTGGATTGAGTATTCCTGCCACTCTCATTGCCAAGCGCTATTATTCTGGTGACCAGAATCGTCACTTGTTAGTGATGGCTAGCTTAATCATGGTCACAGCATTCATTAATGTAGCCGTAGTGGGTTCTCATGCGCCGGCCGTTTACATGGTGTGGTTGGTGAGTATCACCGGCGGACTGATGCTGGTGCCGATGTGTTATCTAGTCTGGAACTACCTATTCCAGAACAAGTGGGCGCCATTGAGCTCTTACTTAATCAACAATGTCGTTGAGTTCAAAATCCGTCACATCGCTTTATACAGCGTCTTGTTGGTCGCCAGTATTTTGATACAAACCAGTTTGCCTGATGAGCTAAGGCGCTTTGCCCCGTTCTGTATGGCCATCCCTATTATCTTGCTCGCCGTTCGTTACGGATGGCAAGGCGCTTTGCTTGCAACAATGCTAAACAGTGTCGCGTTGATTGCTGCTCACAGTGGAACATCTAAACTCGAAATTACCGATTTACTCTTGTCTCTGTCTGCTCAAACCATCACCGGTATTTTGCTTGGCCTTGCGGTCCAAAAACAAAAAGATCTCAATGCGAAACTACGAAGTGAGCTCTCCAGAAATCAAAACCTTTCACGCCAGTTAGTGACAGCTGAAGAATCGGTTCGTCGTGATATTGCGCGTGAGCTGCACGATGAAATAGGCCAAAACATTACGGCAATTCGGACGCAGGCAAGCATTATTAAACGCATCGATGCCGCTGAGATGAGTGTTCGTTGTGCGGGTACGATTGAGTCATTGTCTTTGAATGTTTATGACACCACCAAACGTCTACTTACAAAACTAAGACCTAAGATGTTGGACGACCTTGATCTAAAAGATTCTGTTGAACAGCTTATTCGGGAAATGGAATTCTCGGATCACGGCGTTGATATCCAGTTAGATTGGCAAGGTGATTACTCGTGTTTGAGTGACACGCTCAAGGTCACTATCTTCAGGCTGTGCCAAGAATCCTTAAACAATGCCCATAAATACGCACGTGCGAGCGAGATTAAAATTGAACTGATTTTAGATGATCTGGCCTATCTTCGTATCACAGACAATGGCGTTGGATTTACAGCGCAAGATCTTCTTAAAGGAATGGGTGTTCGCGGTATGCAAGAGCGTGTTCAAGCGCTTGGTGGAAAAATGACAATTAACGCTAGTGGCTCCTCTTCGGGTACCGATATCAGCGTTACATTACCTAAAGTGTGAGAACGAATATGTTTGGATTTCTGCGCTCAACTACGTCAAAGAGTCATGCTCTAACCGATGATGAGGTTAATCAGAGTTATCGCTATTGGCGCCTTCATATCATGATAGGGATGTATGTCGGCTATGCGGGTTTTTACTTCACTCGTAAAACCTTTAATTACGCTGCGCCTGCCATGATCACAGACCTTGGTTTGGATAAAGGCGATATTGGCTTAATTGGTACGCTCTTTTATCTTTCTTATGGCTTGTCGAAATTTATCTCAGGCACAATATCGGATCGTTCAAACCCTCGTTACTTCATGGGGCTTGGCCTAATCGCGACTGGCTTGATTAATATTGCATTTGGCTTTTCGAGTTCGCTCGCGGCTTTCATCTCGCTTTGGGTGCTGAATGCATGGTTTCAAGGTTGGGGCTGGCCATCATGTTCTAAGTTACTGACGACCTGGTATTCCCGTTCTGAAAGAGGCTTTCGTTGGGCTATATGGAATACAGCACATAACGTTGGTGGAGCGCTTATCCCTATTCTTGTGGGCTATCTGACGTTGCAATTCAGTTGGCGAGCGGGTTTTATCTGGCCAGGCATGATTGGTGTTTTTATCGGTCTTATCGTTTGCTGGCGTTTACGTGACAAGCCCACCACCATGGGGCTTCCGACAGTAGGTAAGTGGCGCAGTGATCATTTGGAGTTGGCGCAGGAGAGCCATGGACAAGGGCTAAGCTATCGAGAAATCCTGAAAACCTATGTGTTCAGCAATAAGTACATTTGGTTACTCGCCTTTAGCTATGTGTTGGTTTACATCGTAAGAACGGCAGTTAACGACTGGGGTAATTTATATCTCACCGAAGAACACAATTACAGTTTGATCAACGCCAACGCTGCCTTGTCTCTGTTTGAGATTGGCGGTTTCGTTGGTTCGCTTGTTGCTGGCTGGGGATCGGACAGGTTGTTTGGTGGTAACCGCGGACCGATGAATATCCTGTTTGCGATTGGCATCTTCCTTTCGGTATCGGCTTTATGGCTTATGCCCTTAACCAACTTTGTGTTTCAAGCGGCTGGGCTATTTTGCGTTGGCTTTTTTGTTTTTGGCCCTCAAATGCTCATTGGTATGGCGGCGGCTGAATGTTCGCATAAAGATTCTGCCGGGGCGGCGACAGGCTTTGTTGGCTTGTTTGCTTACATGGGCGCGGCACTCTCTGGTTATCCATTGGCGCTCGTTCTAGAAACTTACGGCTGGAGTGGGTTCTTCATTACCATTTCAACTTGTGCTGCTGTTATTGGGCTGCTTCTACTGCCTTTCTTACAAGCACAATCTCCCCAGAAAAATGCAGAGGCTCGCTCTGGTTTTTAAGGGGCCTCTCGATAACAAGATAGTCACTAGTGTCTATATTAAGATGCTTGTATCGCAGCTTTAACCAGTGCGATACAAGCGGCTATCTTATTTCAGTGCTTTGTTGTCGTGACATTTAAGTGTGACTCTTTTCACGCTTTTCATTTATCCCCCCCTGTTTCTAAGAATTTTTCCTAACACGTCTAAGACCTCATCTCATGTGGGTTTTGGTCGCCTTCTGTAGCCTTTCTAATTTATTTACCTTATTAGAATTAGCTCTCTGAATTGTGTTCAAAGGGCTCATTACGGAAAGCGCCATGTCACTCAGCCATTTCTCAGAACACTCATTTTTCCCAATGGAAAACACCATCCAGAATTATGCATGGGGGAGTATTTCTTCGATACATGAACTGTTTGGCTTTAAGAATGAGTCACAAGAGCCGCAAGCGGAAGTTTGGATGGGAGCGCATCCGAAGGGCTGCTCAATGGTCAAGCTGGACCAACATTTGGTGCCGCTATCTGAGCTGATTAACAAGAATAAACCGGCTTATTTGTCTACTGATATTGCGCAGGAGTTCGGTGAACTGCCGTTTTTGTTTAAGATCTTAGCGGCAGAAAAAGCACTATCGGTTCAGGTCCATCCAAACAAGCGCCAAGCTGAAATTGGCTTTGCGAGAGAGGAACTGGCCAGCATTCCTCTGACTGCAGGGCACCGCAATTACAAAGACTCGAACCACAAACCTGAATTGGTCTACGCGATCACTGAATATCAAGCGATGAATGGCTTTCGTGAATTCAATGAAATATTAGGTTTGTTCAAAAAGTTGGATTCGAGCGAGCTGGCTGGTTTGGTTGAAGAGTTTGGCAACCAACTTGACTCTCACGGTTTAGAAGTGTTTTTTCGTGATCTGCTAACCTTGAATGACCAACGTAAACACCGCGCATTAGAACAACTTCTGACTTACGCAGTCGCTCACCAAGGTCAATCTGAGTTTGCTTTGGTTACTGAGCTTAGCCACCAGTACCCGAATGATATCGGTTTGTTTTGCGTTCTGCTGCTTAACTTGATCACACTACAGCCGGGTGAAGCGATGTATTTGAATGCAAACACTCCGCACGCATACATCAAGGGGACCGGGCTCGAGATCATGGCAAATTCAGACAACGTGTTACGCGCTGGTTTAACGCCAAAACACATTGATGTCCCTGAGTTAGTCGCGTGCACAGAGTTTACGCCAATTTCGTTTGAACACTTGTTATTGGTGCCCTCCAAGCTAGGGCGATGTGATAGTTATGACATTCCTGTCAGTGATTTCAATTTCAATATCTTTCATAGCCCTCAGCAAGAAGAAGTCATCACAAGCGGCGCTGAAATCTTAATGGCAATCGATGATGATTTAACGTTGATGAGTCAGAAAGGTGAACACCTAACACTCACCAAAGGGCAATCGGTATTTATCCCAGCCTATATTGGTCATTATGAATTGAGCAGTAAAGGACGAGTGGCTAGAGCGTTTAATTAAGGGAGGAGTCAGCTGGAAATGCTATCAAGTTTGGCAAATTAATAGGTTGGCTTGAAGATCTAATAAGAAAAAGAACAAGCCAATAAGATATTGGCTTGTTCATATTATTTATCGATTATTGAATAGAAGGTAAGCTTTTTGCCTCCATTACAATCGACATACCCCAAGATTGTTCTTCTTTAATAGACTTGATGGAGCCTCGGTTGGTAAGCCAGGTGGTTTGAGTATCAGTAGGTCCATAGTCTACGAACTGCGTCTTACTTGTTACTTTACATGCTACTAAATCACCTGCAGGTACTGTGATTTCTTCTTTACCTACATAGGTTTGTTGGTAGTCAAAAGTAGATAGATAGTAAGGTCGTCCGTTGATGATTTCATCCAGTGATGTTTCCATAGAAACGGTTCTCACCCCAGGATATTCTATTTCGATTGCCTCAGCGCTCTCTTCGTCCCACCAATAATCGAACTGAGAGGTGAGTGGGGCGTTAGTTGACGTTCCAAAGTCTACCGTTTGATTGATGATCTTTTGGTTATCAGCAACCGCTAGTGGCAATACTGCTTTCGCTGAGCCCCAACCTAGTGAGTCATCAGAATTAAAGCCTTCTTGACCTAGATAGTGATCTTCAGAGCTATATGAGAACTCATACCCGATTAAAATACCTTCCGAATCCTTAATGTCGATACGCGTTTTTTCTAGGCTACCTTCTAGGTCAGAAATCCAATTTGGAAGTCCAGTGACCAACGTAACGTTATTCAGCCAAGAGAAAGTATTCCCAAGATAGGTAAACTCATAAGTTAGATTTTCGGTAACAGGATCCTCTTCCCACATAGATGTGCGCTGTACATCATAAACCGTGACGTCATTGGCTACTGGTGCGAACCCGGCATCTGGTAGCGAGTCAAGACAAGCCTGCAGGTTCAGAGGATGTAGAGGTTGTGGTGTTAATGCGTTATCCAAAATGAACTGCTTAGTCGCTTCATCAAAGATATAGGCCTCACTATCAATCTCTTCGGTCTCTTTGTAGGTAATTCGTACAAACCCGTCGACAACAGATAGGTAAGCAGAGTTATCTTGTCTTTGATAGTTTGACCATGTGGTTTGCGAGTGGATGGATTCAGGAATTGTTACTTGACGTAATACCTCGCCATTCACTGATTGATCTTCCCACGAACCGAGTTCAGATAATCTGGAGAATGTAGAGTCTAGCTCCCAGGCTCTCGAATAATAAACCACGGTACCGTTGGGCAGAAGCTGTGCAAATATTTCAGCACCCTCTATTCCTGCCATTGGAATTAGATCTGCATGGTTGTTATATTCCATGTCATGACGATCCGATTCATCTTCAGCGATGGTCGATGCTAAAGTCGCAAGCCACGTATCGCTGCCATTCTTGAAGGCGCTAATTCCGTTACACGAGTTATTAAGTGCTTGGTAGCGGTCTGGATCGTGTTCCGCACACCAATCACCCTTGTAAAAGGTATAAATGTTGTCATTGATGTCTTCTACAGATAATTTGTATGCTGTTGTGTTGTCAGGGAATTTTAATCCTGCAGGCATAATTAGAGACCAAACGTTCTCACCATCGGTTTGGTCCATGATTGAGCGAACATTAAGACCACTGATATCCAACTGCTTAGCGCTAGCAATTACATTAAAAATTGAGCTGTTCGACTCGAGAATGACACTACCGTCTTTATTTGGCTTGATGCTAGTTAAGGTGTCATTACTTGTTTCCCAGCCGCTTTGACCCAAAACCATGTCATTAGCGTCAGGAGTGCTTTTAACTTCAACAAACTGTTCTGCAAAGTAGTCATAGATGTAGCTGATTTCGCTGACTGAATTATCGGAATCTGCTTTTAGTGTCCCATAAGCGACCACTAAGTCTGTATTTTCCTCATTCGCACCGCCAAACCAATTGATGCCATCCGTTTTAATGAGTTTCGCAAGGTCGGCTTTCTTAGAGCCTTTATTTGCCTCGTTTTCTTTAATTTTATCTTCAAGATTAGAGTCATCAATGGCGATGTGATCGCGATTAATGCTGCCAGCAATATCGCTCGGGTTGAAGTTCTCTCCCGCTGCTTCAATATTTTTGACGACTTCATCTAGGACTCGAGTCACTTCTTCATTAATTAAGGCCGTGAGCGCTTCTACAGAAATACCAGAATTCGCTGCAGTTTCTGATAGGGCGTCAGTATTTTCTGCCATGACCGACGCGGTTACTTGAGCAACGCGGTGTAGGTTCTCAAAAGCTGCTTTTTGTGAGTCCGCTAGCTTGTCGTTATTTTTGGCCTCAATGTAATCTTGAGTTAAGTCGAGCGTAGTACCTAACTTTTCTTGAATAGTTGCTTTGGCCTCATCTAATGATGCGCCACTTTCAATTTCATTTTGTATAAGTGTGGTTAACGGGCTAATAAACTCTGATTGTGGCGGAGCCGTTAAGCGGTAACTTTTGTTCAACACAACACCAGGGTTATCAGTGTCGATGGTTTGTCCTGCTACAACTTCAATCAACAGAGTGCTCTGTTCTAGTTGCTCTTGAGTTAAGTTCTCAATGGTAAATTCACCATTGTCGCCGGTTACTGCATTTGGCTCATCCTTATCACACACTTTATTGCTGTTTAGATCCAAGCATGCATTAGCACCTACCAGATAGCCATCTGCGGCTTTGGCGGTAAGAGATGCTGTTGTTGCCGTTGAACCACCCGTATTAGTTGTGGAGCTATCCGAACTGTCGCTACCACATCCTGCTATCCCTAGGGCTATTGCCACTGCTAACAGTGAACGTTGACCATTCATGTTAGTTCTCCTTTATTAAGTTATTGATAAAAGTCTTTGACTCAGGAATCAATTGGCGGAATGTCATTGATAAATATGACTATTTATAAATCGAGTGCCATTGATGTGGAATGTATCAAATAGGGATTGCGCGGAAACCGCAGGAGTTTTTATTCTAGAGTCGCATCAAATTTGTATATTTTTATATGCGAGTCATGTCTCTAGTGAATGATTGGTGTTTGTAATTGATATTATTACCAGTTAATGAGTATTACTCAGGGGGAACTGATGATATGCGGTATTGGGCATATTTGAGTTATTAAAGTAAACTGGAACAATAAGTTACATTTATAAAAACACATTAAACTAAGGATATTTGATGAGTTTCTATTCCCAAAGTCGTGGCCGTGCCTTTTTATTTAGCACTCTTTCGTTAGCGGTTGTATCAACGCCTAGTGTTGCCGATATGTCGACAACGCCTGTCATTGGTGGCGTATTCAGTTCAAGTGAGGTTTTGAAAAATCAGGTGCTTTCAAGCCTGAGTTACTCGGCCACACTAACTCGCGATGCAGCGATCTTTACGATCGCGGGCGTAACGCTAGATGCGTACATTCTCGCACTGCCTTTAGATGCTAAAACGAAAGCGCGGGTGATCGCTCAGTTGTCTAACCCGACTTACTCCATTCCTTTGGGCTACTTTCTCTATAGTTACTACGATCGCTATTCGGGCTTGGGTAGTGAAGATGTATTTAAAGCATACCTATCGACAATCTACGATGATGAGGTATTAAGAGGTTTTGAACATAGCCTCTACTATGTGGGTGCTGCGCCTGATTCTGATTACAAAGAGCCTGATACGTCCACAGAAGCAACCGGACATCATGAGGGCATTCGAATCGACGAACACTTCATTGCGAACATGGTTGTGATCTACGATGCGCTGTTTGAGATTGGCGTTTGGCAAGATATGGACACATTGCCAGAGAGCTACACCTATTTAACTAACAGTCCTGAAGATTTAGCAATCATTAATCAGATTCAACCGATTATTGTCGAATTAATTGCTCAGGCAGCGTCGGGAATGGAAGAGGGTGACATGAAATCGGCAATGCTCGCAATTGCCGAGGATGGTAAGCCGGAAAATGCCGATAAGTCGAATAACAAAGCACAAGCTCTTACTATCACGCTTATTGATTTTGTTCGCTTGAACTTACTCAAAGCCTACCGACAATTTGTTTATAAAGATGAGCGAGCTGAAGCGCTTGATGATTGGATGCAGCAAGCTTTTGATGAGCAGCCTGACTCTCTAATCCAGTTTTTGGAATCCCAACAGAATAAACGTTTTGCTGTGCAAGTGACGGTAGATGGCTTACAGCAAGGGTTGATTGAGGGTTTAGTTGATGAAAATGCCCCTTTTATTTCGGTTGCTTATCACAATCATAAACAACGTAGTCAATATAAGCCGAGCTTCGAAAGTGTTATTGAGCCAGGTCATCAGCAACAAGTGAGGTTCATGGAAGTTCTATCTGAACAAACCTACCGTGATCCACATTATCTGCCTTTCTTTAAAAAGCTTTATCAAGATCATCGAGACAACATTAGCCGCGTCGGTATCTCGTCGACTCCAACCATCAGCGTGCGTAACCTGCCTATCATCAAAACGGGCGCTAAGGTTTCTGGTGAAGGTGGTACAGGTGTGCCTAACTTCCACTTTGTCGACAGGGATATCGACCGAGCTTATTACTTCTTTGGGAATGATGCTCTACAGCTTGATGTACTAATGGCAGACAACAAGGTACAGACGATGTTTGATCGTCTCGAATACCTTAAAACTCTGAATTGTAATGCTCAATACGATTGGAATGCGCATACAAGTTATGATGGTCTGGTGAACTTAGGCTTAGGGGAGTCATTACGCGATTACGGTGAGAAACGTTGTGTAAAAGAGCTTCAGGCACGCTCTGAAGTTGAAGTCGCTTTACGAGAGAAAAGAACGGCTTTGATAGAAGACATCGAGGCCTACCAGTCTATCTCCAGCTTTGACTTGTTCACCAAGCTCTCTAAAAAAGCGCTAGTTAAACAGTCGATCACTCAGTTGGCGGAGCTTGATGGCAACGGGATGCCAGATTACACCTTGGTGTATAACCCGTGGCCCGATCATTTCGCCCATTTTACAGGGCCTTTTAGTGATGAGATTTTGATGCCAACCGGTGAGTTAAATCGCTTGGATTATTGGATTCGTCAAATTGAGGCGACTTACCAAAGCGCAGGTGTCTACGATAGAACGTTGTGGGGAATGGCAGGGGATCACGGGTTAACACCTGTGTTCTATTCATTGAATCCTGAGAAGCAAGTTTTTGATGGGTTACAAACAGAGCTTGATTACCCAATTGTGGTGAAGAAAATTTCTTCGGATGAAGGTGAGGGGCCTAAAATAACGAATGCGTTGAATTATCCAAGCTCTAAACATGTTGATGTCGTGGTTGCCTCGACCGCGGGTGGCAACTTTATGATGGATTTCTTTAACTCAAAGCAGGGTTGGACTGTACAGCCTGTTTATCAAGAGTTGTTACAGTGGGCGCCCATTGCAGCAAACAAAGGTGACAGCATTAATGTTATTGACGAGATAGCAAAACGCTTACCTGAGAGTCTCGATTATATGGTGGTGAGAGAGAGTGCCTGTGACGAGCGAGCTTGTTCTGTTCGAGTGATCGGCAATCGCGATCTTAAGCGCGTTGACGAGTTGATCACTCGACACGGTGACAAGCTATTTTATGAGTCGTTAATGGGAAATCAGGCACCTACTTTACTGAATATACAAACGTTAAACCCATACCTTGCATCACCGAGTAAAGCTGACTTTTCTGTTTACTCTCGGTTGGTGGAAAAGTGCGTAAACCGTTCAGTTAAAGAAGATGATTCAACGTGGTGTAGTCGCAGTGAGTGGACGGATTTAACCCAATTGACTCCTCGACCTGATTCGGTCAATCAACTGGCTAACATTTATCTTGAGGATAGAGCCGGTACCATTAATTTGTTCCCTAAAGCGGGAATTGGTTACAACACAATAGTGCCGGGGCGTCACGCTGGTGAAGACTATTTAGAGAAAGATGCATTTATCGGATTCTGGGGCTCCCCAATTGGTGAGAACTCATTACCATTAAAGATCGAAGCCAATGGTTCGTTAGCACCGACTCTCTATGAGTACTTGACCGGAGAACCCGTAGTAGCAGGCGAGAATGGTTGGGGATTCCCTTCATTGTTGAATAAGTTGGATATTACTTCAGCTCGTTAATGTTTTATTCTCTCCCTAATGGCTCATTAATGGTTATTTAGGGAGAGAGCCATTCCGACAAAATCCTCATCACTATCATCAACAACTTTATAGCCAAGCGCCTGATAAAATCTGATGGCGCGAGCGTTACTCCTAAAGCTAGAGAGGGTGACTTGATTTCGTTGCTCTCGAAGGGCTTTGGTGTGGATGAGTGACATTACTTTTTTACCGAGCATTTTGCCTTGGTATTGAGGGTCAATGATCAGAAGGTGGATATGATATGCGTTGTCATAAGGTTTGAAGCAGGTAAGCCCGACCTTTTGAGAGTCTCTATACACCCAATGAAACCAAGAGCGGTGGTAGTCGTTTGAGAGGCGGTTACGTTGAAACTCGTCATCCCAGCCAAATACATTGTCGACGTGTTCGAAGATACCTTGCTTAACGCAATCAAACAGGTCGCCAAACTCGGAGCTTAAGACGGTTTCTAATCGAAGTTCTCCGTATATGATAGTCATTCCTTCTATTTCCTTACCCTGAATCTTGGATAAGCAAACAATACCATAAGCGGCTGATATTTATACTAAATGAAAAAGCCACGTAGATACGTGGCTTTTAAACTCATGACATTTAGTTGTTGTCTTCAGCTTCGATTTCGCTAGCGATGTATTGGTTATTTACCTTATAAGTTTCTGCTTCAACTCGTTGATTGGTTAGCGTGTTGAACGTTAAGCCATCTTCATAGCGAGTGTTGTGGTTAACGTAGACGGTTTGATTACCAGAAGTTGTCTGAATAACAAAGCTCAATGCTGATTCATCAATGCTCTGAACAATACCTTCTAGGTCGATATCGTTGTCATTCCAATCTTGTGCATCATCGTCGTGTTCAAATTCGATTTCGGTTGCAACATTGTCACCGTTAGCTTTTTTCGTTGTGACATCAACTTCCGCACCAACGGTTAAGTTCGATTTATTGCCGTCTTCGTAACGAGTGCTGTTATTTACGATAAAGCGACCTTTATAGCTTAAATCAAATGATGATTGGTCGTTCGCCACCCAAGTAATAATGCCTTCGATTTCCGTGTCACTACTGACGTCATCAAAGTCTTCAACTTCCACTTCGTCAGCTTTCAATATTGAGCCTGTCATTGAACCTGTTACTTCAACCCAAAGACCATTAGATAACTCAGAGCTGTAATCGTCGTTATCGATTTGAGCATTTGAATAATCAACGCTGAGGTTTGCGCCAAGTTTGAACGTTGATTCATTTAAATCACTGATTAGTCCTTCAACCTCAACCGATTCTGTTAAGTTAGAGTGTTCGAATTTCACTACCGACAGTACTTTGTAACCTGCGTTAGCGGTCGGTAGAGAAGACACCATCACCCAATCGCCATCTTCAATCTCAGTCGAAAGCGCTGAGAAAGTTAGAGGTATGCCGTTGACTTCAAATGTGCCATTTACGTGGTTGGTATTTGCAATCAGACCTACGATAGTCGGTTCAAGACCAACTTGGGTTCCACTAGCATGAGTGGATGCGCTGCGAGCGTTAGAGGAGATGGAAACCATCATGTTCTTTTCTAGGTCAGCAATCGCGACTTCTTCGCCTGCGTAGTTCGCGCTGCCTACTTGATAGCTATAACCATTAACAACAATGGTATCGCCTGAAACAGAGTCGATCGTGCCTTGGATAGATGAAGGTGTGTGAGCTTCGTTTGTGTTGCTGCTGTCACTACTGCCGCCACCGCAACCAGCTAGGACTAAACTAATCGCTGTAATTAACGCTAACTTTCTCATTTTTATACTCTTTAATAGAATTAATTTAAGTTTATTTGTTTTAATTAGGCGCTATCTTATAGACTCGAACGTGAAGCACTCGTGAAGAAAGGTGAAATAAATCGATGAAAGTTTTGATTGTTGACGATAACCATAGTGTCTCTGAAACCATTGCTGATTATCTCGAGTTAGAAGGTATTGGTATTGACTGCGCATATCATGGCGAAGCGGCATTAAAGCTAGTGGCTGAAAACCATTACGATGTCATTATTATGGATATCATGATGCCAAAATTAGATGGCATTTCGGCGGTCAGAAAGCTGCGACAAGAGCAAGCATGTCGTACTCCTATTCTGTTTCTGACAGCAAAAGAGCAGCTGGACGACAAAATTGCAGCATTCCAAGCGGGTGGTGATGACTACTTGCTGAAACCTTTCGCGATGCAAGAATTGAGTTTACGACTGCACGCATTGGCAAGCCGTGGTCCTAGGCTAGATGTTGGTAAAGTGCGCTTTGCCGATATCACGATGGACTCCCAGACCGATGAAGTGTTCCGTGGTGAGAACCCGATTAAGCTAAGTCGTATTCAATTGAAAATATTGAAAGTGCTTATTCGACATGCCCCAGCAATAGTGTCGCGCAGAGAAGTGATTGACTCAGTTTGGGGAGACGAATCGCCATCGAGTGATGCATTAAGAAGTCACATTTATGGTTTACGTAATGCTCTTGATAAGGGTTTTGAGCATTCAAGATTAGAGACGATTCATGGACAAGGTTACCGACTTAAAGCGTAAAAGCTCAGTCAATGAAAGCACGTACCCAAGTATCTACAAGAAAATTCGTAGAAGTTTTGGGATCATGACACTTGTTATGTTCAGCATGTTCTGGACAGCCATTTATTTGGCCGAAAATCAGATGGAAGTCATTAGCTTACACCACTGGTTAGATACTGAAGCGAACCGCTATACCGCAGAGTATGAGTTATATGGTGAAGATACCTTATTGCCCAATCCGAATGAGTTCTCCACCTATTGGAGCGAGAACGAATTACCCCGTTGGTTAAGTTACTATAAAACACCAGGCTTCTATGAATACCTTCTGGGGGCGGAGGACAAACATTTCATCGTTTTGAAGCATCCTTCGGGCAAGGGGATGATGTACATCGTCTTTCAAGATGATGCAGATGATTACCTAGATAACTACGAGTGGAGCCTCCACTATTACACCATGCTGTTGGGGGGCTTTATTTCCTTGGCTATGGTTTTTTATAGTGTTTATGTCGTGCGTTCATTGTCACGTCCACTGAATCAGATAGAGCAAAAAATCAGTTTAATGCAGCCCGACCAGCCCTCTTTTGAGGTGACAACTGGTTACGCGGAAACCCGTCATATCGAGCAAACTCTACTCGATTCTAAAAACGATATATCGGGCTACTTTCAGCGAGAAGAGGAGTTTAGTCGCTTTGCCGCTCATGAACTTCGTACGCCAATCATGGTAATTCAAGGTTCTGCAGATTTACTCGCCAAAGTCGACAACCAGCCTCCTGTGGCGTTGAAAGCTATCAATCGAGTTCAAGAAGCCAGTGAACAAATGCGTGTTCTGACTGAGATGTTTTTGCTGCTTGGGAAAGAAAGTGTCGATGAACACCGCTTCTCTGAGCATGATTTAGAAACCATGGTCCGACAGCAACTGAAAGAGTTGGCAATTTTGTTTGCCAAACAGGATGCGAGCTACCGCCTTAATGTTTCAAGATCAGCTACCGTGTATGCGCCTGAAAGCTTCATCACCGTGGTCATGAACAACTTAATCAAGAATGCATTTAGCTACAGTATCGGCGACATTGATATTCAATTGATTGAGAAAGAGTTGGTGATCGTCAATAGGCATGATGGTAACGAAACCTATAACGCAGGCTACGGCTGTGGTCTGATTATTGTTCAGCGTATTTGTGAGCGTATGAATTGGCATTTTGAAACCAGAGATGATGGCGAGAGGTTTCATACCTATTTGAATTTTTCTGATGGGAATAAGGTAACTTAACGTTTAGCTAATCACTTAGTGTGACGATTGCGGCCACACTAAGTGTTTGTATGGCTACACCATTTTCAGGGCGTGATGTCGAGTGAGTTGCTTGTGAAGCGAGTCTTTGAGCTCCATGCGTTCTACTTTTAGGTTGTGCATGCTGTCGTCATCAATTGGACTACCCGAGATCTCAAGCTGACGGATGTCGTAGTCGAGTTGATGGTATTTCTGCATGTCCGCTTTGAAGGTTTCGTCGTCGTGGTTGAGTTGAACAATGTCTAATTTTAGCTCTGGGAAATCTAAGATAAAGGCATGGTTTTCATTGAGCATTGGCACTTCCTCTTTCATCAAATTAACTTCAGTATAGAACCTATTTTTGAAGATAAATGTGTCCCTAAACACAAAGCGAGAGTAGGATCAAAAAAGGGCATTAACCTTCCATTGTGGATACGTTAATGCCCTTTGTTATTTCAGCAGAATCAAATATTACTGAGCTTTCTTACCAGAACGTTGTTGCTCTTTGTGTGCCAGTTTTTCTTTTTTGCGCTGTTCGATTAGGTGAGCAGCATCGCCACCTACGTGGGTTTCACCACGCGCATTTGATAGCTGTACTTGCTTTTCACGTTCACGGAAACGCGCTTTCTGCTCCTCAGAGTGCTTATCAAAACACTTAGGACAGCTTACGCCTTTCTCGAAATGCTCAGAGGCTTTGTCTTCTTCTGTGATTGGTAGACGACAAGCGTTACATACATCGTAGCCACTCTTTTCTAGCTGGTGGTTAACGGCAACACGACCATCAAACACGTAGCAATCGCCTTCCCACATGCTCTCTTCTTCTGGTACTTCTTCTAGGTACTTTAGAATGCCGCCTTCAAGGTGGTAAACCTCTTCAAAGCCTTGTTCTTTCATGTAGGCCGTTGATTTTTCACAACGAATACCACCAGTACAGAACATCGCGACTTTCTTGTGCTTCTTCGGGTCTAGGTTATCTTCAACGTATTGAGGGAATTCACGGAAAGTTTCCGTATTCGGGTTTACTGCGTTTTTGAATGTGCCGATATCTACTTCGTAGTCGTTACGAGTATCAACCAAGATCACATCTGGATCAGAGATAAGGTCATTCCATTCGTTTGGCTTAACGTAAGTACCAACAACATGGCGAGGGTCGATGCCTTCAACACCCATGGTTACGATCTCTTTCTTAAGCTTAACCTTGGTGCGGTTGAATGGTTGTTCGTCGTTGAACGACTCTTTGTAAACAACATCCGCTAAGCGAGTGTCTTGCTTGAACCATTGAAGAAGAGCGTCGATAGATTCGCGCTTACCAGCAACGGTACCATTGATACCTTCACTTGCGAGTAACAAAGTACCGCGAATGTTATTGGCTTCTAGAAGCTCAGTTAGCGGTTGGCGAATTTCTTGGTAATCATCAAGTGCTACGAATTTATACAGAGCACATACAACATATTGAGACATGGTTTTTCCTTTCTGCGAGCTGGAACGTAAATCCAGAGCGGTTGCCTATTCTGATCATAGCTGGACATTGAAGCCTAGCTCGTCATGATGGCTTATTAAAATCCGCCGCAGTATAACTAAGGCGATGTAGGACAAAAACCAACCAAGTGTAGGGCTATTTATCACCTGTTTTATTGTGGATTTACGGTTTGAGGAACGAAAAAGCCCTGCTGTACAAATACAGCAGGGCTTGTGTTGAATCTGTCTTACTTAATTAGCGACTACGCTTGGTTAAGTACTTCCGCTAAGCGCTTCACTGCTTCAGTCAGCTCTTCTGGGTTAGCGTTAGTGAAGTTCAAGCGCAGTGCGGCTTTTGCTCCATCTGGCTTTGGATAGAATACTGGACTTGGTACAACGGCTACACCATTTGAAAGTAGGGTCTTAGCCAATTCAAAAGTATCGCACTCTGGAATCTCAACCCAAATGAACATCCCGCCATCTACGGCTTTCAATACACAGTTAGCAGGTAGTTGTTTTTCTAGTTCTGAAAACAGCACTTCATAGCGAGACTTGTACAGTGAACGGATGCTTTCCATGTGCACGTTAAAGTCTTGATGTTTTAGAAGGCCAAGCAGTAGGGCCTGCATCGGAACACTTGAGTGTAAATCTGCGCCTTGCTTCACTTTAATCAGCGGCTCAAGGTAGCTGCGCTTGCCTGTTACCGCACCGATGCGTAAACCAGGTGATGCAATCTTAGAGAATGAACGAAGAACGATAGAGTTATCAGGGCAGAAAGACGAAACCAACGGCAGCTCTGTGCCTGTGAAACGTAGCTCTCGGTATGGTGCATCTTCAATAAACGCGACGTTGTATTTGATACACAGCTCTGCCACTTTTTGGCGAGTCTCTGTTGTCCAACATACGCCCGTTGGGTTATGGAAATCTGGCACCGCGTAGAACATCTTTGGCGATTGCTCGGCAAAGCACGTTTCTAGTTCATCTAGGTTAGGGCCAAATTCGGTTTGAGACACAGTCACAATGTTTGCTTGAACCAAGCCAAACACTTGCATCGCACCTAAGTAGCTCGGCGCTTCCATCACAACTACATCATTCGGGTCAACATATGCACGAGCAATCAAATCTAGACCTTGCTGAGAGCCTGTACAGATCATCGCTGTGTGAGTTTCTGGCAATTGGTAGCTTTGCGTTAGATGGTCAAGCAATGGGCCGTAACCAGCCGTAGAGCCGTATTGGAAAACTTCAGGCATGTTCGCTAGATTTTCTAGCGTTGGCTTCATTAAATCGATTGGGAATGTTTTCTCATCCGGCAGACCACCGGCCAGTGAGATGACGTTTGGATCGCTTGCTGCAGCGAGGATCTCTCGAATATATGAAGATTGAATTTTTTGTAATGACTGTGCGATTTCCATGTGTTGTGTCTCGTCGTTTTCCGTTTTTATTCTATCGCTTGATATTACACGGCAATTGTAAAAACTAGCGTGTCCATTTATGCTCTTAAACATGTCCATTTATGCTATTTAAACGATGTCACGTCAACATATATCTCGAATCAATGATGTTCTGTTCCATATTCATCAAGACATCAGTCAGCCGTTGTCTGCCAAAGCGCTATCTGAGATTGCGGCTTACTCAGAGCAACATTTTCATCGCACGTTCAAAAGTGTGGTGGGGGAGTCGTTACATCAATACATTCGACGTACCCGAATGGAGTATGCCGCTAATCAGTTGATGTTCGATACCCGCTCGTCGGTGGTTGAGATAGCCAATAAATGTGGTTTCAGTTCGGTGTCTTCGTTTAGCCGAGCGTTTAAAGCGACCTTTAATATGTCTCCGGGCGAGTGGCGCAAACACGATTTACAGATCGCCGAAAAGCCTTATTTGAAAGATCCTGAAGTGGCGGCGGGTTATCAAAATGTCGCACAGCGGATACTACCCGAACCCAAAATAGTGGAAACACCTGAACGTATGGCAGCCTATGTTCGCCACACTGGCTATAACCGTTCTATTCGCAATGCGTGGTTGATATTGAAAGCGTGGGCGAACTCTGAGCAACGTGATTTTTCGACCCAGTTTGGTTTGCACCATTCAAACCCTGCTTGGGTCGAAATGGACCAGTGTCGCTATGTGGCGTGTATCGCGATCAGTGAACCGATTAAGTACCGTTGCGTGGTTAATCAGATGGTGATTCCCGGTGGTTTGCATGCCGTGTTTCGACTCAATGGCCGTTATGGAGAGTTGCTACCACAGATCAGTATGGTATTAGAAAAATGGTTACCTACATCAGGTTTCAAGCAGCGTTCAACTCCCGCCTATGTGCATTATCATCAGAATCATTTCCTTAATAGTGATGAAGTGTTTGAACTTGATTTCTATCTTCCCGTGAGTTTTTACTAATCGATGGTTGTGCTGTTTTGTTGAACCAGACTTTGCTCTTTTGTTGGGACAAATTAGCACGACCAATAGCTGCCAACGATTCTATGCAGGTAGACGAAGATAGACACGCTTTGTTGATAATGTACTCCATTAAAAGATGACAACGTACGGATTAAACGATAGCATCACCTTCTTATTGCAAATAGTTCTTAATATCACCTGCTAGTAAACATGACTATTACTCACAAAGATTATCTGAAAATCGCTTTCCCTTTCATTATCTCTACGGTTACTCAGCCTCTGCTCGGTGCCGTGGATACTGCTCTGATTGGGCAACTTGGTATTGCTGAACTGATAGGTGGAGTCGCGATTGGCACCATCATCATGAATACCATGTATTGGTTGTTTGGTTTCTTTCGTGTCAGCACCACTGGGCAAAGTGCAATGGCGTTAGGCAAGGGAGAACGCTCGGAACTGGCAGGCAGCTTGATGCGCCCATTCGTGTTGTCTGGTTTGGTGGGGGTGATCTTTATCTTGATACAACCCCTGATCTGGCAAGGTGCGATGTGGGTGATAGAGCCTGAAGCTAACGTGGCTGATCAAGCGCACATCTACTTCAGTATTTTGATTTATGGCGCACCTTTTGTGCTACTCAACTACACCATTATTGGATGGTTGATGGGGCAGGCGAAAGCCAAAGAAGTCCTTTATACACAAGTGTTTGGCAACGTGCTGAACATTGTATTAGACGCGGTGTTTGTCCTGTATTTCGACTTAGGTGTTGCGGGTGTGGCATACGCAAGTTTGATTGCCCAAATCACCACCTTTGCGATTGGTATGACGCTGGTTATGAAGACCAGCAACATCTCGGTCTCTGAGTTCCTACAAGGCTCGAAGATGACCAAGAAAGACCTGTCGACAATCATCTCTTCGAATACTGACCTACTGTTACGTACAATTTGTATCTTAGTGTTCTTCAATATGATGGCACGTACCGGTTCTAAACTGGGTACCGATGTTCTTGCCGCTAATGCAATTTTGATGCAGGTAACTTTCATTGTTAGTTACATGTTTGATGGTATTGCTAACGCATCGAGTGTATTTGCGGGTAAAGCGGTGGGGCAGAAAAATGCGTCGGTGTTGGATCGTGTGCTAAGGCTTAACTTCCAATGGACCGCAGGTTTCATTGCTGCGCTGACGCTTTTAACTTTGATTTTCAAAGACATGATTGTTTTCTTGTTTACCGATATTCCAGCGCTGGTTGCCTTGTATAAAGAGATGGCCCCGTGGCTGATTGTGTTCCCGCTGGTGGCAGGCTTTGGCTTAACGGTTTACGGCATTTTTACTGGAACAGGAACCACACGTCCGGTTCGAGACTCTAGCATCGCGACTTTGTTGGTGTTCTTGGTTGTCCAAGCACTAGCTGTTGGTGCATGGGGTAATCATGGTTTGTGGCTAGCGTTTACTCTGTTCTACCTTGGGCGTATTGCCTTCCTGTACCCGTTCATCACTCAGGTTAAACAGAAGTGTTACCCGGCAAAAGAGGGTCTTAATGGGGCGACGAATTAACTCTATCTAAAGTCACTTCTAAAACTTTATGAAAGCGCTTGTTTATCTTTACACAGTAAATTTAGACGGCGCTTTTTTGTATCCGATGAGATAGTTAAAATCGGTCAATCAAACAGCAAAAAACTGCGATACAGTTCAATGTTCTCTTTTCATCATGTCGGCCAAATGATAGAGTTGTTATGTTATAACATCTTATCTGTGAGTATTTTCGTGAACGCCCCACTTTTGTCTGTTGACCGACTAACAATCAAAACTTCTTCAAGAACACTTTTCCAAGATATCCACTTCGATGTTGATCGAGGAGAGCTGTTGGCGGTCATGGGGCCTTCAGGCATTGGTAAGTCGATGCTTTCTCGCGCTATTGCGGGGTTTCTGCCAGAGGCTGTCGAGGTGGATGGTCATATTACTTTTGCTGGTGAGGCGGTATGTGGCTTACCAATGCTGCAAAGAACAGCAGCACAAAGGCCAGCGGTTATTTTCCAAGATGCCCTTCAAGCGCTCAATCCGCTCGTTTCCATTGAAGGTCAGCTCAGTTTGGCACTGACAGGGACTCGCACAAAACCTAAGTCAAAAGACAAAACCAAGATCAACGAACTGTTGGTGCAACTGGGTTTCCCAAATCCAGAAACTATTTTGCCGTTATACCCAAGCCAAATCTCTGGAGGACAACGTCAACGAGTGTGTATTGCGATTGGTTTGCTGAGTAACGCCGACATCATCATTGCCGATGAGCCGACCAGTGCGTTAGACCCGGTAACAGAGCAAGAGATACTTAAGCTGATTCGTGACAATGTTAAGCAGCGCCAGATTGGCGGCTTGCTTATTACTCATGATCTACACAGCGCGTTAGCATGTGACAAGTTATTGGTGATCGATGATGGCGGCGTGGTGGCTTATGGAGCACCGAAACATGCGCTTGAATCGAGTTCTCACGCGTTCTGTTGTTCATTGAGAGATCTCATCGAATGAGCTCAGCCTTTCCACTAAATTCAGAAGTCTCGCCGTCAATGCCTGTGATTGATTCAGAAACACAAACACCGATTGAGATTAAGTTCGAGAATGTCGGAGTGCACTATTACTCCATTCCTCGTTGGTTAGGTGGCCAGGCGTTCAAAGCGCTACAGAACATCGACCTTAATGTTGAAGACAAAAGCCTAGCTATTGTTGGACGTTCTGGTGCGGGTAAATCTACGCTGATTGAACTGCTATTTGGACTGAAATCGCCGACCGTTGGTGATATCAGCTTGTTTGGTTATTCATTGCCAATTCGAGATAGCAAAGTGCAAGCGGCAGTATGTCGCCTTATCCAACTGGTGCCACAAGAGCCACACACTAGCCTCAACCCTTACTACACCGTTCGACAGATCTTAGCCGAGCCGTTGAGCAACCTTGATGTTTCTGGCAATCATGAAAGCATCATTGAAGAGACGCTATCGGACGTTGGCTTACCTGCGTCTTTGTTATCACTGAAACCCAATCAACTTTCTACAGGCCAAGCTCAACGTGTGGCGATTGCTCGGGCGCTTGTCGTTAGACCCGCAGTATTAGTTGCCGATGAGCCAACCAGCAGCCTAGATCCGGTGAATCGTCAGAGGCTACTCGACTTATTGAATTCATTGAAAAAGAAGCGTGATATGCGCCTAGTTTTGGTGACACATGATCTAGGGGCAGCAAAGGCACTTTGTGAAGAAATTCTGGTCCTCGACCATGGTGAAATGGTGGAGCACGGATCGACCTATCAAGTGATGAGCATTCCTGCTCATCCAGCGACTCAGATGTTGATCGAATCTCAGCCTCTGTCGAAATCTACTTGTTAAACACAACCTTACTAATTAATAAAATACAGCTATAGAGAAAAATAACTATGCGTTTTAATTCAATCAAATTGGCTTGCGCACTTGCGCTAGCGCTGCCTTTGACAGGCTGTTTTGACTCTCAACCAGAGTCGAGCGAAGCTGCGGTCAAATCTGAAATCCGTGTCGCGATGATGCAGCCACCAAGAACGGGCCTATCGCCACTTTCTGATGATGCGTTTAAGTTATCGCGTTGGAGCACGGCTGAAACGCTAGTTAACCTGAGCCCAGCTTCAGAAGCTGAGCCAATGCTGGCTACGGACTGGCAACAGGTGGATCCACTGACGTGGCAATTCACGGTTCGCCAAGGTGTTAAATTCCACGATGGTTCGACATTAACCGCAGAGTCTGTTGTGAACTCACTACAGAAAGCTCTAGAAGCGGCACCTAAGCCACGCATCCTAGATGGTGTAGAGTTAGAAGTGAAAGCGACGGACAACTACCGCGTAGAGATCAAAACCAGCTTTGATGACCCTCTTTTACCAAGCCGTCTATCAAGCCCTCAGCTAGCGATTCTTGCAGCAAGCGCTTACCAAGAAGATGGTCGTGTAATCCCAACTGGCGCAGGTACGGGCCCGTTTGAGTTGACTGAAATTAACGGAACAACAAGTGCTAAGCTCCAGCGATTTGATGACTACTGGGGCGAAAAGGCGAGAATTGAATCTGTGATTGCAGAGTATGTTCCAAACGGCTTCGCTCGTGCCGCAGCTCTACGAACGGGTACTGCAGACGTCGTTGAAGCGGTGCCAGTTTCACAAATCGCGACCATTGACTCTAACCTGCTTTATGAAGTGGCAATGCCTCGCACTAACACGCTTTACCTGAACAACAAATCGGGTGTATTTAGCGATATCAACCTACGTAAAGTCGCTGCTGCTGCGGTAGACCGTGAGCAAATCGTTAAGACCGTGTACGAAAATCACGCGGATATCGCGCAAGGTCTGTTAGGTCCTGCACTTGCTTGGGCTGAGCCGATTCGACCTGAAGGTCAGGCGGTAGACAAAACGTTAAAAGCAAACGGTGAAAGCATTGTTATCGGTACTTTTACTGATCGTGCTGAGCTTCCAGAAGTCGCTGCACTACTTAAACAGCAACTCGAAGCGGCTGGTTTTAAAGTTGAGCTGGATATCCGCGAATACGCTCAGATTGAAAACGATGCATTGTCTGGCAAGTTTGATGCGTTCATCCTTTCTCGTGCAACCGTTCTGGATTCTGGTGACCCAGTGGCTTACATGATGAGTGACTTTGGCTGTAAGGGTTCATTCAACCTTGGTCAGTTCTGCTCTCAAGAAGTAGACAAAGCATTGACTCACGCAGACCTGCAACCACTAGGTGCGCTGCGTCAGCAAGCGATCATTGAAGCTGAGCAAAAAATACTTAATGACGTCGCGGCTATTCCGCTGCTTCATGAGCGTGTGATTCAAGGTGAAAGCGAGCGTGTAAGCAATGTAGTTCGTGACCCAAGTGAGCGTCGCTTGGTTGACCAAACTACACAGGTCAAAAAAGCGACACAGGTTAACTAAATAAATGCTATCTGCTGAGACTCTGCGTCGAACCTTATTTATCTTGACGCCTTGGCTATCAAGAATCGCTTCATTAATTGTGGTGGTGATTCTTGTTGGCTTGATGCCTGACATTGCCGGCATCGACCCAAGTCAATCCATCCTGCGAGCGAGGGCGGGGCAACAACACCTGCTTACGCCTGAAGCTTTAGCCGCGGTGCGAGCTGATTTACAGCTGGATCGTTCGGCAAGTGAGCGCCTAATCGACTGGGTTGGCAGTGCCTTCTCTGGGGACTTAGGTACATCATGGATAGATGGCTCTTCGGTTGCATTAGGTCTGCAAAAAACAGCGTCTACGTCTTTGTTTTTGATGTCTAGTGCATTGCTGATGACTTTCGTACTGTGCGGTGCAGGTTTACTTGTTACCTTGCGTAGTTGGAAGAAAGGCAAATTAGGGCAGAGTTACAGCAGTTTAAGCACCGTATTAATATCCTTGCCAGAGTACGTGGTGGCTTCGGTATTAATACTGGTGTTCTCAATCTGGTTAGGCTGGCTACCACCGTATGGTTGGCAAGGCTGGCAAGATATCTGGCTACCGAGTTTAGCACTCGCACTGCCCGCTAGCGGCCTATTTAGTCGCCTACTCAGAGACAGTTTACAACGCGTTCTTAATGAACCTTGGGTGATCACTTGGCTCAGTGCCAACGTTCACTCTAATCAAATTATTCGCTTTGCGCTGAAAAGAGCGTTGAGCAGCCTGATCCCACAAATCGCGATGATTGTGATCGGCTTGACGGGTGGCGCGGTCGCAGTTGAGCTTATCTTCTCGATTCCGGGGATCGGGCGCATGATTCTTGGTGCTGCTAAGGCGCAAGATCTACCTATGCTGCAAGGCGGCTTATTAGTATTGCTGCTGTTTTCGATTGCAGTAAGCAGCATCAGCTTATTTGTTCAGCAGTTGATTCTGGGTCATAGCCTGAAAAGCGGCAAGCTAATTAGTAGTCACTCTTCGTTTCGCTTTACCCAGAGCCGCGCCAAGCGTGTCACTGCTTTTGCGATCTTCTCATTCCTAATTGCTATCGTGGTATGGGCGGTATTCCGAGACCCATACACCAGCCAGTTTGCACGTTTGGCATCACCGAGCTGGCAAGCACCTTTGGGGGCCGATGGCATTGGGAGAGACCTGTTAGCGAGAATCGGTTCTGGTATGGTCGAGACCTTCCAAGCGGGTATCTTGGCAACCTTCTTGAGCTTGGTGACGGGCATCATCATGGGCTTCAACACACGTTTTAGCCAAGGCCTTATCGAGATCACTAAGGGCATCCCTTACATCATTGCTGGCCTGTTGGTTGCGGGCTTAACTGGGATGAACCCGAACAGCGCATTAATCGCGATTGTACTGGTATCTTGGGCGCCATTAGCGGCGCACTGTTCAAGTTTAATTGTGGAAGCTAAGGCTCAGCCTTATACGCACCTCGCGCCATTGTGGGGTACTAGCAAGCTGAGCATCTTCCGCTTCTACTTGCTTCCTTATGTGTTACCGCCGCTACTAAGACACGCGTTGTTGAGGTTGCCAGTCATCACGCTAAGCCTGACATCACTGAGTTTCATCGGGTTAGGGGCAAAACCACCAACACCTGAATGGGGTTTAATGATTGCAGAGAACTTGCCATACATTGAGCGCGCGCCATTGGCTGTGATGGGACCAATTATTGGGCTCATTCTGTTGGGTGCTGCCATCAACATGATGTTTGACGACTAACGAATCAGCAAGGGGCTTAAGTTTTCGGTTGGCTATTTATGTTGTAATCTTAGGTCTGCTTTTAGAACTGCTCGAAAGTTCAATAGACCCTAGTTAAGTGTAAAGGATTCAACATGTATCTCGTTTTGTATTGCCACAACATTGGTATGACTGATTTTTCTTTCTTTGAGACGGAAGACTTCGACAAAGAAGAGGGTTATATCGTGCGAGGAAAATGGCCGAACGAAAAAGCGTTTCGTGATTACTTGACCAAAGAATTTGGTGATATGAGTGCGTTCCGAGTGATCGACTTAATTGCCAAAGGTGCAGAAGCAGAACACTACTCGCCAGAAGAGTTGATGCGTTTAGCTCTCTAACTGTTAGCTCATTAGCACGTTTTAAATCGAATAAAGAAATGGCAGCCTGATTAGGCTGCCATTTTTCGTTTTAAGCTAGAGCTCGTCACTAGTAATGAGAGTGAAGCTACTGTGCAACTTCGTCCACCAAGTACAAGATTGATTGATATGGAATGCCACTGTGATGTGACAAACCGATCTCACAAGTTCGGCTGTTACTGAATCCACGAGTACAGTTGCTCGGTACTTGTTCCTTAAGTGGGTGCACCGCTGCTTCATTCAGTTCTGGCGTAGTGAAGCCTTTGTCACCCGCCCAGCCACAACATTGAATATGCTCTGGAACAATCACTTCTTCAGTACACGCTTTAGCAAGGTTTAACATCGCCCCTTCTAAGCCCATTCGGCGAGAGCTACAAGTGACATGCAGCATCACGGTCTCTTTAAGTGGTTCAAGCGTCAGGTGTTCTAGCAAGTATTGGTTCACAAATCCTGTCGGTTCTAGCACTTCTAACGGCTTAGTGAACTGCTCAATACTGCGTTTGGCACACGGGCTGGTGTCCATCAATACTGGGTATTCACCCTGACGACTCGCTTGCCACAACACTTCTTCGAGTTGTTGCGCTTTAGATTGGGCTAAATCGCTCATTCCTTTGCTGTCGTAAGGCATGCCACAACATTGGTCATCTAGCTTCTTCGGAAGAATAACCTCAAATCCGGCTTTGTTAAGTAAAGACATGGTCACTTCCGTTAGAGGACGTTGGTCGCCCGCATCACTCTGTTGCCCCATGGTTCGGCTAGCACACGACGGGAGGTAAACCACTTTCTTTGCGTCATTAGAAGTTTCGGCTGTCATTGGTGAAGCCGTGAGAGAGTAACTGTTGGACTGCGGCATCTCAGGCATCCAAACAGGCGTTACGCCTTTGGTCACTGAGCGCAGGCCATTGGTAAGCTTACCGACCGTGTTTGCCCCCAAGACCTTACTCGCTACTTGATTGGTTTTGAGGCCGGCTTTGGTCAGCTTCGTGGTGGTCGAGAAATGATCCGCTGTCCATTTGGCGATTGGTGTGAACTTCTCATACTTGGCAACACGAAGCTTCTTCACCAAGTCACCCGTATTAATGCCTACTGGACAGCGTTCGGCACACAGACCTGTTGCCGCGCAGGTATCGATGCCTTGGTATTCGAAGGTTTTTTCTAGTTCGCTGGCTTCTATCTCTTCACCTGCTGCTCGTCGGCGTTGCAGTTCTCGGTACAGCACAATACGTTGGCGAGGTGACAAGGTCAGTGTGCGAGACGGGCAGACTGGCTCACAGAATCCACACTCAATACAGCGGTCGACAAGATCGTCGGCAGCTGGCATTGGCTTTAAGTCTGTGATGTGGGAGTTTGGGTTGTCGTTGATGATAACGCCAGGGTTGAGCAACCTTTCTGGGTCGAACAGCGCTTTGATCTGTTGCATCAAGGCGTAACCATCTTTGCCCCATTCCAACTCCACGTAAGGTGCCATGTTACGGCCTGTGCCGTGTTCCGCTTTCAGAGATCCTTGATATTTCACGGCGACAAGCTCGGCTACGTCATCCATGAAACCACCGTAACGGTCGATCTCTTCTTGGCTATCAAAACCTTGGGTAAACACAAAGTGCAGGTTGCCTTCCAGAGCGTGGCCAAAAATGATCGCCTCGCTGTAGTCGTATTTATCGAACAGCTCTTGCAGCTCTCGAATGCCATTTGCAAGATTTTCGACTGGGAAAGCAACATCTTCAATGATGACCGTCGTGCCGACTTCACGCACTGCGCCAACGGCCGGGAACATGCCTTTACGGATGCCCCACAGGGTAGCGACAGTCTTAGGATCGGACGTGAAAGGGACAGATTCGACAATCGTGTAATCAGCTAATGCATCCAAAATTGATTTACATTGTAAATCTAAGTCCTGCTGGGAGCTGGCGTGTGATTCCACCAAAATAGCTGCAGCTTCTAGATCTAGGCTTGGCATGAACGCAGGCATACCCGGTTTATCCGCGACAGAACGTAGCGCTCTACCGTCCATTAACTCAACAGCAGCAACCGGAGTTTTGGATAGCGTAGTCACAGCCTTACTGGCTTGCTCGATATCGGCAAACACCAACAGAGCAGAGGCTTTGTTCGGGTGTTCAATCACTGTGTTGTAAGTGATCTCAGCGATGAAGCCTAGCGTGCCCTCTGAACCGATCATCAGGTGTTTAATGATTTCGATTGGGTCGTGGTAATCGACTAATGCATTGAGTGCGTAGCCCGTGGTGTTTTTAAGGCGATACTTGTGGCGGATTCTGTCGGCGAGTTCTTGATTTGAGCTGGTTTGACGGTGTAATTCAGCAATACCATCAAACAGCGTTTTGTGTGACTGCTTGAATGATTCAACGCTAGCACTGTCTGCGGTATCGAGCAGGGTGCCATCGCTCAATACGACTTTCATGCTTTCGACCGTGCGATAGGAGTTCTGCGCAGTACCACAACACATGCCACTGGCGTTGTTCGCTGCAATACCACCAATCTTACAGGTGTTGATAGAGGCTGGATCTGGGCCTATTTTACGTTGGAACGGGGCAAGGTATTTATTGGCATCAGCGCCAATTACACCGGGTTGAAGAATGATTTGATTGCCGTTATCGACAATCTCATGGCCACGCCAATCGTCGGTCAGAGTGATAAGTACTGAATCTGAAACCGCTTGTCCTGAAAGACTGGTACCGGCCGCGCGAAAGGTAAAATGAATGCCCAGTTCACGACAGCTTTGAATCGTGAATATCACTTCCTCTAAGTTTTTAAGTCTTAGAACCATTTTCGGCACCAAGCGATAAAAACTCGCATCGGTGCCGTAAGCCAATCGCTTTGCCTCTTGCGTGACAATGCGTTCCGTTTCTATTTTCTGAGCCAGTATCGCCTCAAGCTGCTGATAAGCTTTGGCGTCAACTACTCGCTCATGGGATGTGTTTGTCTCCATCTTTGCTTCCTTGTGCTTCTTATTTGGCACTGATCAGGGCGTGTTGACCTTTCGTGGTTAAATTTTGTTCGAGATAAAAGCGTTTTAATCGCGGCGAGGGGGAAGTAACCTAGTATTCTAAGCAAATCTCCCTCAACAAAGAGTAAAACGCTTTTAGCCGAACCCTTCGGGCAGCGTTTGCTGGTCATTTCTACTACGTTATCGGCTTCTCATGTAGGCTAGCTACACATCGACGCCTCTGCCTTGTATAAACACCCAGCAACTCGCTGCAAAAATCAGCTCGAAAGATCAACACGCCCTAGCTTTTTATTTTATTTTCCAGTGCTTAAACGGTGTCACAACGGCAGTGGAATTGCTGTGACATCGATTGAACTTCAGTCTAAGTAGACCCAAGCATTACAGTGAATCAACGGGCTTACTCTAACCCCACCAAAGATTCACGAGTTAAGTCTTTGATTGTCTTTGCGCCAGTTAATGTCATGGCAACGCGCATCTCTTTGTCGTAAAGGTCGAGTAGGTTCTCAACGCCGGCTTGTCCTTGAGCTGCTAATGCGTATACGAAAGAACGGCCAAGCAAGGTGCAGTCTGCGCCAAGTGCCATCATGCGAACCACATCTAAGCCAGTTCGAATGCCAGAGTCGACCAGAATCTTGGTATCGCCTTTCACTGCATCAGCAATCGATGGCAGCGCTTTGGCACTTGATAGAACGCCGTCAAGCTGACGACCACCGTGGTTTGAAACGACGATACCGTCTGCGCCAAATCTCACCGCGTCTTTTGCATCTTCTTCGTCGAGAATACCTTTGATGACCATTGGGCCGTCCCAGAAATCACGAATCCACTCTAGGTCTTTCCATGAAATCGACGGATCGAAGTTGTCACCTAACCAACCGATGTAGTCTTCCAGCTTGGTAGGAGAGCCACGGTAAGTAGAGATGTTGCCTAGGTCGTGTGGTTTACCCAGCAAGCCGACATCAACTGCCCAACTAGGATGACGCATAGATTGGAATACGCGGCGTACTGCTGCATTTGGTCCACTCATTCCGGAATGCATGTCACGGTAGCGAGCGCCGGGTACGGGCATATCAACCGTGAAAACCAGTGTGGTCACGCCTGCCGCTTTTGCACGCTCTAGTACGTTCTTCATGAAGCCACGATCTTTGAGCACGTAAAGTTGGAACCACATTGGGCGTTCAATCTTAGGGGCTACTTCTTCAATCGGGCACACTGACACGGTCGACATGGTAAACGGAATGCCTTTGTTGTCTGCGGCTTTGGCGGCTTGTACTTCACCGCGTCTTGCATACATACCCGTTAAACCAACAGGCGCCAGTGCAATTGGCATCGCTAGCTTCTCGCCAAATAACTCGGTTTCTAAATTTAGGTCCGACATGTCGTTGAGTACGCGTTGTTTTAGCGCAATCTCAGCAAGGTCAGCCGTGTTGCGGCGTAGGGTATGTTCTCCGTAAGAGCCACCATCAATATAGTGAAAAAGAAACGGTGGTAATTTCGCTTTTGCTGCGGCGCGGTAATCAGTCGATGCGGATATGATCATAATTTCAGTCCTAAATTCTTGGGATGTTGCTCTTCTTTGAGAGCTTGGTTTGGGCTGCTTTAATTCGGGAAAATGGCGTTAATACCCGTGGGTGTTGATGTGTTCTAGTATCCATCCCGGAACTCATCAACTGTCTTATTAGACGGTGTCGCTGTCGGGGAATTGAGTATTAACGCCAAGTGCTTTTGTAACGACTTATGGTCTACATAAGTGCGTCTGTCATATTGAAACCGTAGATAACCACTAGGCCGATGATGCCCGTCATCACCAAGTAATAGAACGTAGGGATAACGGTTTTACGTAGTGTTGCACCTTCACGTCCTAGTAGGCCTACCGTTGCCGAAGCGGCTACCACGTTGTGAATCGCAATCATGTTACCGGCTGCTGCACCAACGGCTTGTAGGGCAACGACGACTGCACTCGAGATAGTCAAGGTCTGCGCTACTTCGAATTGGAACTGGCTGAACATCATGTTGGAAACGGTGTTCGAACCTGCAATGAAGGCACCTAACGCTCCAACAGTGGCACTCAATGCTGGGAATGCGCTGCCAACTAGGTCAGCTGCAAAGTTGGCTGTTGTTACAGGCATACTCGCTAGGTCAGCTGCGTTCACACCAGAGTTGATGAAGATACGAACCATAGGGATGGTGAATACCAGTACGAAACCTGCACCAATCAGTGTTTTACTTGATTCACCGAATGCTTTCGCTAGTGGCGCTGCGCTGCGGCCTTGAATCAGAACAGCAACCAGCGCAACAAATACTAGGATACCGCCCGGCAGATAAAGAGGTTGAATCGCTGTGCTTACGCCAGTCTCACCAAGGATGTTGCTGAATGAAAGGCTAACGCTCTTCAGTAGGCCTTTGAACTCAGGGCTCACACGGCTAGCAACCAAGGTCACCGCTAGCAGCACGTATGGTGCCCATGCCATCGCCATGCTCATTTTCTTATGGCTTTGATTGTTGTCATCAAGGTCGATTTTCAGAGAACCTAACCATTCTGCTGGCCACTTCTCTTCGCTCTCGAAATCCCATTTTGATTTTGGAACGAGGAAGCCACGTTTTGCTGCAGTAACCACAATTGCTAGGCCGACTAGACCACCAATTAGAGACGGGAACTCAGCACCTAGGAAGACACCTGTTAGTGCGTAAGGGATGGTGAACGCTGCACCAGCAAACAGTGCGAACGGTAGAATGTCTAGACCTTCTGTCCAACTTTTGTTCTTACCGAAGAAGCGAGTCAGCATCATTGCCATTAGTACTGGCATCATCACACCCACAGAGGCGTGAATCAGTGCCACACTTGAGGTGATTTGTTGCAGGTAAGCGTCCCAAGTAGAACCGTGAGCAATCAGGCTTTCACCGATGTTGTGCGTGTCCAAACCTTTGTTCACACCAACGATAATTGGAGTGCCAACCGCACCGAACGATACTGGTGTCGATTGGATCATCATGCCCATCAGTACCGCAGCAAGCGCAGGGAAGCCGATCGCAACCAGTAACGGTGCTGCAATAGCTGCAGGTGTGCCGAAGCCAGATGCGCCCTCAATGAAGGAGCCGAAACACCAAGCGATGATGATCGCCTGAACACGACGGTCAGCGGATATGTCCGTGAAGCCGTTGCGGATGGTGGTGATAGCTCCGGTGTGTTTCAAAGTGTTTAATAAGAAGATGGCGCCGAACACAATCCAGAGAACCGACACGGTAATGCCGAAGCCTTGAAATACAGAAGCCAGCACGCGAGTGCCAGACATATCCCAAGCAAATAGGGCAATAGCAACGGTTAATGCAAATGCCACTGGCATCGCTTTTTTCGCAGGCCAGTTCAGGCCGACCAGCAGAATCGCTGCAACAACTATTGGTGAAAAGGCCAATAGAGCTAGTAGAGTTTCACTCATGGGTACTTCCTCGTACTGTTTTCAAACGTTCATGTTTGAAGTAGATAACACGTTATGGGTTGTCATTTTTGATTCGCTATTGGCCTCTAAGCGGGAACCATTTGGGTGCGAATCTTGTAATTGGAATGACTCTTTTGTAATTGTTTTGTTAATTTGGCGTGAATTTACCCCTTTATTTTTTATTGATATAGGGAAATAATGAAAATAATTAATTCCAAAATTGGCATAATCAGATGCGAGCAGATGATTTGATCCTGTTTTCACAGGTAGTAGAACTGGGCAGTTTCAGTAAGGTAGCAGAGCAAAATAACCTTACAAATTCGGTAGTTAGTAAAAGAATTGCTCGTTTAGAGGAAGAGATAGGGGTTCAATTATTATATCGCACAACGCGTAAATTAACGCTGACAGAGGCAGGTAAGGCGATACTGCATGGAGCCAAAAATGTGAAGCAGGCAACCCAAGAGGCTATGGATGCAGTTTCAGGCTTTGGTGAAAATGTCAGCGGTCACATCAAAATGTCAGTGCCCACTATCTCTGGAGATTTGATTCTGGCAGACGCCGTTGCCGAGTTTTGTAATATGCACCCAGGTTTAACGGTCGATATGTCACTGGATAATCGCTTTGTTGACTTAGTAGAAGATGGTTTGGACTTGGTGATTCGTACCGGTTACCTAGAAGATTCCAGCTTGATTGCGCGACATATATTGGATTCACAATGGGTGGTGTGTGCCTCGCCCTCGTACATTGCTAAGAACGGTAAACCGATGCAGCCCAAAGACTTAATTGAGCACAACTGCTTGCAATACGCCTATCAAACCACAGGGGCGAGTGAGTGGCAGTTTCTGCATAGCAAAGACGGTTGTACAGACAACGACAAATATATCGTGCGTGTTTCGGGCTCTTTCTCGACAGACAACGCGACTGCATTAAGAAAAGCTGCGCTGGGTGGACATGGCGTTGCGTACGTGCCGCGTTGTCTGGTTTATCACGATATTCGTAACGGTCAGCTGGTGGATATCTTCCCTGACTTAGTGGGTAAGAAGCTCGGTATTTATGCGGTGTACCCTTTTACGCGCCAGCCGCCCAACAAGATTAAGTTATTGATTGAACACATCAGAACTCGTTATCTGACGATTTCACACTATTTTTAATAAGGATCACGATGAGCTATTTAAAAGAGTATCAATATCCAATCACCAATAAGCAGATCGTCAGCGATGACTATTTTGGTCAGATAATCGAAGACCCATACCGCTGGTTAGAAGATGATAGAAGTGACCAAACTGCAGAGTGGGTAGCGAGCCAGAATGCAGTCACGTTCGATTACCTTGCTCAAATTCCCTATCGCGCAGAGCTGCGAGAGCGTTTGGCAAAAGCGCAAGACTACAAAAAGAGCTCGCAGCCGTTTGTCCGAGGCGACTACACCTACTTCTATAAGAATGATGGCTTGCAGAACCACAGCATTCTCTATCGTCAGAGAGAGGGACAGTCGGTTGAAGTATTCTTAGACCCGAACACTTTCTCGGAAGATGGCACGACGTCTCTGGGCTCGGTGTCGTTTTCGAAAGACTATAGCTTAGTGGCGTACAGTATTTCTGAGGGTGGCAGTGACTGGCGTAAGATCTTCGTGATTGAAACTGAGACTAAGCAGCAGCTCGAAACGGAAATTACCGACGCCAAATTTACTGGCATTTCTTGGTTAGGCAATCGCGGTTTTTACTACTCCAGTTACGATAAGCCTGACGGTAGTGAACTTTCAGCTCGTACAGAACAACACAAGCTGTACTTCCATGAGTTGGGCACAGAGCAAGCTAGCGACAAGGTGATCTTTGGCGAAAGCAACGATGAGCAACACCGCTATGTATCCGGCTACACCACCGAAGACGATCGATACTTGATCATCCTCGGCAAGGAGTCGACATCAGGTAATCGACTGTTCTATATCGATTTAAAATCATCAGAGCAGTCTTTGAACACACTGATTGATCATGTGGATAGCGATACGTATCTCATCGATAATCAAGGTGAGAACTTCATTCTATACACCAACCTTGATGCGCCGAATGGCAAGATTGTGAGCTTTGATAGCGGCACTGAGCAGTGGAGAGATATCATCTCAGAAAAGCCACAGCCATTAGACATCAGTACTGGCGGCGGATACTTGTTTGCCCACTACATGGTGGATGTGGTGTCGAAAATTGAGCAGCTGGATTACCAAGGCAACCTAGTTCGGGAAATCCATTTACCTGGGTTGGGAACGGCCAGTGGCTTAGGTGGTAAGAAAGAGCAAACTCAGCTTTATTACACCTTTACCAACTATGTTACGCCGCCAACCATTTTCTCTTTTGATATTGAGTCGGGCAGTTCAGAAGTTTATCAGCGCTCTGAGTCACCGTTTGAATCGGATAAGTTTGAGTCTAAACAGGTCTTTTATACCTCAAAAGATGGCACTCAGGTTCCGATGCTTATCTCTTATAAGAAGGGACTAAAACTGGACGGTAATAACCCAACCATGTTGTACGCCTATGGCGGCTTTAATGTCAGCCTAACGCCTTCTTTCTCGGGGACGGTGGGCAGTTGGTTAGAATTGGGTGGCGTGTACGCAGTTCCCAACCTGAGAGGCGGCGGTGAGTACGGTAAGGCGTGGCATAAAGCGGGTACTCAGCAGCAAAAGCAGAATGTGTTTGATGACTTCATTGCTGCTGCGGAGTTCTTAATCGCCGAGAACTATACCAGTAGTGACAAGTTGGCGATTCGTGGCGGCTCTAACGGTGGATTGCTGGTGGGTACGTGTATGACACAGAGGCCGGAGCTTTTCCAAGTGGCTCTACCTGCTGTTGGGGTGCTAGACATGCTGCGTTACCATACCTTTACGTCTGGCGAAGGCTGGGCGTACGACTATGGTACCTCCGCGCAAAGCAAAGAGATGTTTGAATACCTGCTTGGTTACTCTCCGGTTCACAACGTTGTGCGCGGTGTCGACTACCCAGCAACTTTGGTTACGACAGCGGATCATGATGACCGCGTGGTGCCAGCACACTCTTATAAGTTTATCGCAGAGCTGCAAGATAAGCATGAAGGTGGTGCGCCTGTGATGATTCGTATCGACGTAAATGCGGGCCATGGCGCCGGAATGCCACTGAGTAAAGCGATCGATCTCACTGCCGATATCTATGCGTTTACGCTGTTTAATATGGGCGTTGAATCTCTAGATTCGTTTTAGATAATGCTTGATTCTAGATAATTGGGTGTTTGACTCAGACCAAATAGCCTCAAAATCGACCTTAGATTTTGAGGCTTTTCATATATATGAAAACTTATCAAAACTGCACCATATTTCCTTCATTTTTACATACACTTTTCCGTGATAGACCCCGCCATTATTGATGAAATGAAAGCGATTTCAAGCTGATATTTCACGCGTTTCCCGTCCTAAGTTTCTGATATTAAATTAATAGTTTTGGGTATGACTTTTCTAAAAGTTTCATGGCTCTCGACCTAATTTATCAGTGTGAACAGCGACCAACTTTTCAACGCTTTCATTGCTTAATATTTCCCTGTTCGATGAAAACTCAAAAAAATAATAGGGAATTACAATGCAAAAATTTAAGCTTTTGCCAATAACGGTCGCAGTGGCGGCTTCGCTTGCTTCACTCTCTTCTTTTGCTGCAGAAACGGATCTTGCTGCTCTCGAGCAACGAATCCAAGAGTTGGAATCTCAAGTTGGGGACATCAAGTATGTTGATGATCAGCAACAAGCGGTTCTAACTTCAGAAACAACTGTGCCAGACGGTATCGTCTTCTCTGGTTACGCTCGCTACGGCGCTCACTACAAAAGTGGTGATGAGCGCTACGTAGACATCGGTACAACAGGCCGCTCAGTTGGTCGTTTAGGTAACGAAGCGAATGGTGGTGAAGTTCAGTTAGCTAAGCTTTTCCAAGCTGACAACGGCGCTATCTGGGACATCGTATTCATGGCTGACCACTGGGAAGCAGACGCATGGGCTGATGACGGTGGCCTGAGCATGAAAAAAATGTACGCTGGTGTAACCAATGTATTTGAAAGCCAGCCTGAGCTTTACATGTGGGCTGGTCGTGACTTCCATCAACGTCCGCAACAAGGTTTGAACGATTACTTCTGGATGACACACGATGGTCAAGGTGCTGGTTTTAACAACCTAGATTTCGGCGGTGCCAAGCTAGACATGGGCTTCGTAGGCCAAGTGAAAGGCGGCCTAGTGAACGACAACGGTCGATACGCAATTACTTCTAAGTTGCACTCTATTAATGCGGGTATCGGCCAACTAGACCTATATGCGAACTATGGTTTTGCTTCAGATGAAGCAGACTCTGACGTAGCGGGTGCTCCAAAAGTCAGTGACGAAACGGCATACCTGGTAGGTGCAACCTTAGGCTTGGGTGAGTCTAACAAGTTGGTTGTTAAGTATGGTGACGGTGCGGATTCATCAGTATTTGACCTAAAAGGTGATTACCAAACTTTGTACGCAAGTGTTGAAGGTAGCTACGCAGCATCAGACAACTTCATCATCGATTACTTAGTGTCGTACAAAGACAACTCCGGTTCTGATCTAGACCGCGAGAACACGGAATACGCAGGTATCGTTCGTCCACAGTACCAATGGGATGATGTTCATTCTACATGGTTAGAAGCGGGCTACGGCATGGTTGATTACGATGACGACGGTGAAGAGAACGCATGGAAAGTAACGCTTTCTCAAAACGTTTCTCTAGGTGGCTTACCTTGGAGTCGTCCAATGCTTCGTTTCTACACAACCGTGGGTGATGTAGAAACCAAAGGCAACACAGTGAAGACAACGAATGTTGACACATTGTCGTTCGGCGCAATGTTTGAAGCTTGGTGGTAATCACCGATATAGAAAGAGCGGCTCTTTGAATTCGGCATATTTTCAAAGAGCCATGCTTTCGAATATCCATGCTTTTCAATAGTACGTAAATACTGTCCATTTTAGCCCTAAAGGCAGATTGATTAGGGCACGTTTCAATTAACTCCATTCTTGGGCACATTTTTGTGCCCTTTTTTTCGCCACTAGATCAGGGATTTACTATGAGACTTTCTTCCATCGTGTCTCGAGTTTATTTAGGTTTCTTCGTACTGATTGTGATCATGCTGGGTTCTGCATGGTTAAGCATCAGTAGCAATAAAGACATCACCACTCGAATCGAAAACATCACCCAGCAAGCTGCGCCATTAATGCTTCAATCCTCCACGTTAACCATCCGATTTCTGGACATTAATCGCAGCACCACACCCTACTTGTCCGCTAATTATGTTGATGAACTGGAGCCACTGAAGCAAACTTTCTTAAACAACATCAAGCAATATCAGCAGCAATTGAGCTGGTTCGAAGGCAAGGGTGAGGCTGGTTCGCAAATGGAAGTCATGCTCAACAACATCACTCAAACTGGCGTGTCGACGATCGATAAGATAGAGCGGGTATTGGAGCTTTACGTTGAGTATTTGGATAGCAAAGATCTCGGTTCGATGGAGCAGGCGCAATTTCAATCTGTGGTGGGGCAGCTTAACAATACCTTGGTGAATCAACTCGCGAGTGCAGATTCGGAGCAGACACAAAAGGCAGTCGAAGCTCTGTTGGTGCAATTGAGTTTGATCGCATCGGAAGCCAATGAAGCGTTTTCACTGCAAACGTCATCGGAAGTACGCGGTGTTGAGCGCCGCCTGCAAAGTCGCAAAGAGCGACTCGAACAAGCGGTAGCAGATTTAGACAACCTAGATTCATCTTTGCTGCGCCGCAGTAAACAGTCTTTATCACTACTCGCTTCACATGCGTTTTCAGCCAATGGTTCAGTATCTACCCATAAAGAAACCGTTAAACTCGATGAGTCTATCTCCCTCCAAAAGCAGGAAATTGAACAGTCGATTGATGTTCATCTAAGTCACTTTGATGAGCTGTCTACGTACGCTGAAGATACTGCGACGCGCTTGTATCATGAGTCGATGGACTCTTCACAGCAAGCCCTTGTGATGCAGAGCGTTATTGCACTTTCTTCCGTACTTATTGCACTGTTGATTGGGTTGAATATTGCCAAAGGGATCCGTAAACCAAGCAAGCTGCTGCAAAGTGCACTCGACCAAGTTGCCAATAAAGACTTGAGCACGGTGGTGCAATATCAAGCCAATAATGAGTTCGGTTCAGTTAGCGACAAGGTCAACTTAGTGATCAGCCACCTGACTCAAATGATTGATAACATGCGTCAGTCGTCTACACGCTTAAAAGAGGCGTCTTTAGAGAACCAAAGCACTAGCCGCTCTTTGAGTGAGGCGATGCAAGACCAAACCAATCAAACGGTGATGGTGGCAACAGCTATGGAGCAGATCGAGTGCTCGGTGACAGAAATAACTCAAGCCGCGAATCAAACGCTAACGCTTGTGACCGAAGCGGTGTCGAGTTCCAGTGATGGCCAGAAGACGATGGATAAAAGCGTCGAGTTGATGGGCAGTTTAGAACGTAAGTTGGCAGAATCAACAGCGACCATTGGCCAGCTCGAAAGCGAAAGTGCCAGCATTGGCTCCATTTTGGATGTGATATCTGGGATCTCCGAACAAACCAATTTGTTGGCATTGAATGCCGCCATTGAAGCCGCTCGAGCGGGAGAACAAGGGCGCGGTTTCTCTGTGGTGGCTGATGAAGTTCGCGTGTTAGCGGCCAAAACCAATGCGTCAACGCAAGAGATACACAATAAGATTGAACAGCTGCAAACCAGTTCTAAATTGGCGGTGGAACAAATCAATCAATGTGTGGTGGGGATGGTTCAATGTGTTGAGCAAACGGGCGAAGTGAATCATTCAATTTCAACGGTGTCTGATCTGCTTAATGAGGTTGAGCAAAGGAGTCATCAAATCGCGACTGCAACCACGGAACACCAAGTGGTTGCTTCTCAAGTCACACAAAACATCAGTCAGATACACACCTTGGCAGAGGACAACTCTCAACGATCTCAGGTTTTGTTTTCTCATGGTCAACAGCTTGAAACCATGTCGCAGCAGCAATTCTCACTAACTCAAGAGTTTAAGCTCGCCGAGCAATCAGAAAATACGGTTTAGAGGAGACTCTACCCTCTTCCATGCCCAGCTTTTGCTGGGCATTTTTGTGTCGGGTCAACGAAGCATTAATGTGAGTGCTCATGAGAGGAAATGTTCTCATACAATTTCGAAAGGCCATTGAAATAACAAGGTCACTTTCCCCGTGTATATTGCCGTCAGCTGCGGATTCATCATCAAATGACGCTTTAAAAAATGAATTTTGGCGTACTTCTTTGATCTGACGAGCAAGTAATCGAACGTCATATTGATAATATAAACAATAATCTCATGAAACAGTTTCATGGCGTAAAGTGAATCTGTAAGCGCTTTCATGATTTCCACAACTGGCATTTTTACCTCCAACTTTAGTGTGATGACACTCACTTCAACTAAAACGTAATTTCTTAATAATCGTTTTGTAAGCGGTTACAAGCTAATGAAGTATCGAGGTTCGAGTGGCGACAATTAAACACGTATCAGAACATGCAGGTGTGTCTCAGGCGACAGTGTCTAGGGTTATTAATGGCACTAGCAGAGTGAGTCATGACAAGAAGTTAAAGGTTGAAAAAGCGATCAAAGAATTGGGTTATCGCCCGAACTCTATCGCTCAAGCTTTGGCTTCAAGTCGTACCGGAAGTGTAGGTGTTGTTGTTCCAGAACTGGGCGGATCTTTCTATTCAGGCATCTTGCACTGCATAGAGGAAAACCTACGCCGCTTCGGTTACCACGCTGTGGTTACAGCGGGTTCGAACACCGAACAAGGGCAGCGCGAGTCGGTGGAGTTTCTGTTGGGGCGTCGTGTCGATGCTTTGATTCTTCATACTCAACTGCTCAGTGATGACTATTTAATTGAATTGGAAGAACAGGGGACCCCTGTGGTTTTAATTAACCGCTTCATCCCAGAAATGGCGATGAGTTGCATTGATATTGATAACGAAGTCGGGGGGCTACTCGCTACTCAATATCTTTTGCAAAAGGGACATACAGATATCGCGTGTATTACCGGGCCTTTAGATAAAGCAGACGCTAGGGGGCGTTTGCAAGGGTATCGAAAGGCCTTGGAAGAAGCGGGTGTGCCATACGATGAAGCCTTAGTCTCGGAAGCGGGTTTTACTGAAGAGACGGGCATCAGCGCTATGAAAAAGCTGATGAATCGTAAGTGTCATTTCACAGCAGTATTTGCTTCGAATGATCACATGGCATTCGGCGCCTTTGAGGTGCTGCATCAAGAGGGACTGTCAGTTCCGAAAGATGTATCACTGGTGGGCTTCGATAACACCATCTTCGCGCGTTATCTGACCCCTAGTTTGACCACCATTAATTTCCCTATTGAAGAGATGAGCGTTGAAGCAGTACAGCTCACTCTGCAAAAGCTAAAGAAAATTAAACATGACGTGAACTTTAAATTGCTGCCGACGTTGGTCACTAGAAACTCGGTATCGGATTTACTGGTTACCCTATAAAAATATTAAGGATAGAACATGAAATTTAAGACCTTAGCGCTTTCATGCGCGGTTGCTTTAGGACTAGGTGCAACAGCGGTAAATGCTGCTGACAAAGAGATTCGTTTCGACGGCTTCCCGGATTTCGATAGCAGCCTGAAGGTATTACTGCCTGATTTCGAAAAGGAAACAGGGATCAAAGTTGATTACCTTATGAACAACCACGGTGACCACCACACAAAACTAACCACTAACCTAGCTACAGGCTCAGGTGCGGGTGATGTGATTGTTGTGGACGTAGAGAAAATCGGTCCATTCGTTGGCTCTGGCGGCCTAGTTAACCTGTCTGAAAACTACGGTGCAGATAAATACGAAGAACGATTCGCACCTTACGCGTGGGCACAAGGCAAAGGCGCTGACGGTGACATGTACGGCATCCCTGTCGACCTTGGTCCAGGTGTTATGTACTACCGCACCGACGTGTTTGAAAAAGCGGGCATCAATGTAGAAGAAGCAATCAAAGATTGGGATTCATACATCGCTGCTGGTGAAAAACTGAAAGAGCAAAACGTACAACTTATCGCTTCAGCTGCCGACGTTGCACAAGCGATCATCTTCACAACGGTTCCTGAAGGAGAAGGTCTTTACTTCGATAAAGATGGCAACCCAGTTGTGACATCTGAGCGTTTTGTTCACGCTTTTGAAGTAGCAAAAGAGATTCGCGACAAAGGCTTAGACGGCCGCATTCTGGCTTGGTCTAACGAATGGTACGAGGGCTTTCGCAACGGCACATTTGCAACTCAACTTTCTGGCGCTTGGCTACTTGGTCACCTAAACAACTGGATCGCTCCTGAAACCAAAGGTAAATGGGCAGTAGAAAACCTACCTGATGGCATTTACGGCAGCTGGGGTGGTTCATTCCTATCGATTCCAACTCAATCTGACAACCCAGATGAAGCTTGGGCGCTGATTGAATACATGACGACTGACCGTGATGTTCAACTTAAGCACTTCGAAACGATTGCGGCTTTCCCTGCGAACGTAACGACGTATGACGATGAGTTATTCCAAGAAGAGATGGAGTTCCTAGGTGGTCAGAAAGCACGTCTTCTATTTGCAGAAGTGGCACAGAACATCAAGCCAGTATCTCCAGCTCAAGGCGACCACGTAGCACGCTCTATAATTTTAGAGAACGCATTGATGGAAGTGCTTGATGAAGGTAAGGACATCGAGACTGCATTGAAAGAGGCAGAGCGTCTAATCAAGCGTCGTACGCGTAATCTTTAATTTGTTATTACTTTGAGTAAGTGAGGAAGCGTGGATAACGCGCTTCCTTTTTTAAGAGGTCGTTACTATGAATCATACAGCGAGCACAACGATAGAACCTGCGGACAAAAGCCTTTTTTCTCGCCTGAATTTGAAAGCGCTTACACCGTATGGATTCCTTCTGCCGTTTCTGATCATTTTTTCTGTATTTGGGATCTTCCCGCTGTTGTTCTCTGTTTATCTGTCGTTCCACGAATGGAACCCAGTACAGGGCATGGATGCAATGGAGTTCGTTGGTTTTGAGAACTATCACATTGCCTTGACTGACCCATGGCTATGGCGTTCATTAAAGAACACATTGTGGCTAGCAATCACATCGGGTGTTGCTCAGCACTTAGTCGCTATTCCAGTGGCTTATATGTTGGTTTCAATGGGTGACCGTATGCGTCACTGGCTAACATCGGCGTACTTCCTACCGTTCATCACATCAACGGTTGCAGCGTCACTGATTTTCTTCAACATGTACTCTCCTAACTCAGGAATTATCAACCAAACGTTAATGGCATTGGCCGATAGCACGCTGTTTGGTTGGGCATTTGCTTGGGTTAACGATTTTCAACCAATCCGCTGGTTAGACGATGCCACTATGGTGAAGCCGTCTATCGCGATCATGGTTTTCTGGAAATACACCGGTTTTAACATCGTCCTTTACACCACAGGCTTAATGACGATTCCTAAAGACATTTTAGAAGCTGCACGTATGGATGGTGCGAATGCCTTCCGCCGCTTCTGGAACATCTCACTACCAATGATTCGTCCATTTATCTTCTTTGCAATCACCATGACCATTATCGGTAACCTGCAAATGTTTGAAGAACCGTTCGTTCTAACGCGTGGTACAGGTGGTACGGGGCAATCTGGTTTAACTATCTCTATGTACCTCTACAAAGTGGGTTGGGAATGGTTAGAAATGGGCACAGCGTCAGCAATTTCATGGCTTCTGTTTGCACTGATCGCGTCTTGTACTTTGGTTCAATTTTTATTCTTCGGTAAGAAAGGCTTAGGGGAACATTAAGATGTCGACATCAATTAAGACAAATACCTCACCATTAAGTGGCCTAATGCCAAGCGAACGCACCATGTACATCATGACCAAGATCTTGATGGTCATGCTCGGCATATTACTGATTGTTTCCGCAATCATTACGGTGTTCCCGTTTGTGTGGTCAGCACTGCTTTCAACACGTGACCGTTCGGAGATCTTCGGTTCAGGCATCAGCTTTGCGATTGGCGACAGCCTGATGGTGAACTATGCAAAACTGCTGGAAATCATGCCGTTTTGGAAAGCGATGTTTAACTCGATTTACGTGGCTTTCTTAGGCACCACCATCTCGCTGCTGTTTTGTAGCATGGGTGGCTACGCATTTGCTGTGTTTAAGTTCCGCGGAAAGAACGTGTTGTTCGGCATGCTGGTTGGCTCAATGGCGATTCCGCCTGTGCTTAGCTTGATCCCTTACTTCATGATCGTGAAATTCTTAGGCTTGCTGGATAACCACATGGCGGTATGGCTACCGTTCACAACCACGCCATTTGGCATCTTCTTGATGCGTCAGCACGTGATTGCATCGATTCCTAAAGAGCTATTAGAAGCAGCGAAATTGGATGGCGCAGGTGAGTTTAGAACGTACTGGAGTGTGGTACTGCCACTGATGAAACCAGCACTAGCAACACTCGCTATCGTGCAGTTCGTCTTCTTCTGGAACATGTTTATGCAGCCTCTAGTGGTGCTGAACAACCCAGATAATTACGTCATCACACAAGCACTACGAAGTGTTCAAGGCATTCCTAATACGCCATGGGGTGCGGTAATGCTAGGTACCACAATTTCTATTTTACCACTCGTGATTACATACCTGTTCGCATCGAAACAGATGATCAGTGGTTTAACGTCCGGCGCAGTTAAAGGTTAGGTTTAAGGGTTATAACAATGAATAAATTTCAACTTCCAAGTGATTCAAAGTTACGCAGTAAGGAATTTGTATTCGGTGTCGCGACATCTTCATACCAAATTGAAGGCGGCGTTGAAGAAGGCGGTCGTACACCGTCTATCTGGGACACGTTTTGTAAGAAGCCGGGTAAGGTAGATAACGGCGACAGTGGTGATGTGGCGTGTGATCACTACCATCTGTGGCAACAAGATATCGAGATGATTCAAGGCTTAGGTGTTGATGCTTACCGCCTGTCCATTGCTTGGCCACGTATCCTGCCGCAAGACGGTGTGGTGAATCAGCAAGGCCTAGAGTTTTATGAGCAGATCATCGATGAATGTCATGCTCGTGGCATGAAGGTTTACGTAACTCTGTATCACTGGGATCTGCCGCAATACCTCGAAGACAAAGGTGGTTGGCTGAATCGTGAAACGTCTTACAAGTTCGCAGAATACGCAGAAGTGGTGAGTAACTACTTCGGTGACAAGATTGATGTTTACACAACGCTGAACGAACCGTTTGTGTCTGCATTCCTAGGCTACCGTTGGGGCGAACACGCACCAGGCATCAAGGGTGAGAAAGAGGGTTACTTAGCGTCTCACCACCTAATGTTGGCACACGGTTTGGCGATGCCGATTCTGCGTAAGAATGCGCCTTATGCTAAGCATGGAGTGGTATTTAACGCGACTCCGGCTTACCCACTGACACCGCAAGACCAAGGCGCTGCAGACTACTGTGAAGCAGAGAACTACCACTGGTTCATCGACCCTGTACTGAAAGGTGAATACCCACAGCCAGTAGTCGACCGTCAAGCGATGAACATGCCGATGATTTTAGAAGGCGATCTAGACATCATCAGTGCACCGGTTGATTACATTGGTATCAACTACTACACACGCAATGTTGCTCGCTTCAATGAGAATGGCGACATTGAGTCAGTAAAACAGACTGACGCAGAACACACTTACATCGGCTGGGAAATCAACCCACAAGGTTTAACCGATTTATTGGTAAGACTGGATGCGCGTTACGAAAACATGCCGCCTATATACATCACAGAGAATGGTGCAGCAGGTAACGACGAGCGTGTTAACGGACAAGTGATGGATGACCAACGTGTTCGTTACTTCCAAGGCCACATCGAAGCGGTGCACAACGCCGTTGAAGCGGGTGTGAAAGTCGATGGTTACTTCGCGTGGAGTCTGATGGATAACTTTGAGTGGGCATTCGGCTACTGCCAACGCTTTGGCATCGTCCATGTTGATTACACCACCCAAGAAAGAACACTGAAACAGAGCGCGATTGCGTACCGAAACATGCTTCAAGAGCGCGCTGAGGAGAACAGATAATGGCTAAAGTAGAATTCAAAAACATCAAGAAATCATTTGGTGATGTTGAAGTAGTTAAAGAGTTTGATTTTACGGTTGAAGACGGTGAGTTCGTGGTTTTCCTTGGCCCATCTGGCTGTGGTAAGTCGACTACCCTTCGCATGCTTGCAGGCCTAGAAAGCATCAGTTCTGGTGACATCGTGGTTGGTGGCAAAGTGATGAACAAGGTCGATGCAAAAGACCGTGACTTAGCAATGGTATTCCAAAGCTACGCACTGTACCCACACATGACGGTCTACGAGAACATCGCTTTCGCTCTAAAACTGAAGGGCATGCCAAAGGCTGAGATTGACGTAGAAGTACGCAAAGCTGCAAAAATGTTAGAGCTTGATCCACTACTAAATCGTAAGCCAAAAGAGCTTTCTGGTGGTCAGCGTCAACGTGTAGCTATGGGCCGCGCGATGGTTCGTACTCCGAAAGTGTTCTTGTTTGATGAGCCGCTATCTAACCTAGATGCAAAACTTCGTGGCGTGATGCGTGAAGAGATCAAACACCTACACCGCGAGCTGAAAACAACCACGATCTACGTTACACACGACCAGATCGAAGCGATGACACTAGCAGACCGCATCGTGATTCTGAAAGATGGTTATGTTGCACAAGTAGGTACGCCAACAGAGGTGTTCCAGCGCCCAGCTAACAAGTTTGTCGCGCAATTCATTGGAAACCCGTCAATGAATATGTTGGAAGCTAAGCTGATTGAAAAAGAAGGTGAATACTTCGTTGAACTTGGTGATGTTCATATTCCACTGCCGGAGCGTTTTAAGTCTCTGGCGTCTAAAAACCTAGCGCTTCACTTTGGTGTTCGTCCAACAGACATCCACCTGCGTGCTGAGCAAGTTGACCACGACCGTGTGCTGCCATTCCCTGTGAAAATCAAAGACAAGGAACTGCTGGGTGCGAGCATTCTTCTGAAAACAGAAATCGGCGGCCAACCGCTGATGGTTGAGACTCAAGCTGCTGAAGTGGATGTGAAAGAACTGACACTTTACTTAGATTTGGATGCTTTCCACCTGTTTGACGCATTGAGCGAGAACTCGCTAGCGAGCTAGTCAATTACGAGCTAGCCGGTCAACTTAAGTCAGCCAACGAGCTGATACCAACCTACTTACGACAAATTGTTTTGGCTCCTCCTGATTTGGGAGGGGCTAGGGATAGTGATGATGAAATTCGGATATTTTGACGATAAAAACAAAGAATACGTAGCAACCACGCCGTGCACACCAATCAAATGGTGTAACTATGTTGGCACATTAGATTTCGGTGGCATTGTCGATAGCAACGGCGGCGTGTTGTTGTGTAAAGGGGATCCTGCTCTTAACCGTATCACCAAGTACATCGCACAATTGCCAAACTCAGATTTTAAAGGTTCGACAATGTACCTCAAGGTACGTGACGAAGCGGGCAACGTAGAGGTGTTCTCTCCTTTCTACACACCCACTCTCAAGCCGCTCGACAAGTTTGAAAACCATACAGGTCTGTCTTACACCACCATCATTGCAGAAGCGTTTGGTGTGCGTTGTGAAGCGACCTTCTTCGTACCAAAAGCTGACCAAGTATTGCTTCAAGACATCAAAGTCACCAACATTTCAGACAAAGCGCTACACGTTGATGTCGTTCCTGTGTATGAATTCACACACTTTGATGCACTTAAGCAGTTATTGAATGCGGATTGGGTTCCACAAACCATGACGCTGAAAGCGCACCAGCAAGAGTCGGGTCATACTGTGCTTGAGCAGTATGCCTTCATGAAGCGCGACTACGCGGTAAATCTGATGACAGCGGATCGCCCTGCGACGTCGTTTGACGGAGACCGCCAATCATTCCTTGGTCAATTTGGTTACGGCACATGGGCTGCCCCGCAAGCGTTAGAAAACGATGAGCTTGGCAATACTGAGTGTTTGCGTGGTGACAACATTGGCGCGCTTAACCTGCGTTTGGGTTGGTTATCTCCAGAGCAGACAGAACGTACGATTGTACAAATCGCGCAAGAACAGAGCCTAGAAGCTGCACTTCCTCTGCTGGCTAAATATCGTGACCATCAAGTGGTTGATTCAGCTTTCGCTGAACTGGCTGAACATTGGGATGGTTACCTACAAGCGGTTCAGGTTGAAACACCAGACCCTGCTATGAACTCGATGCTTAACGTACATAACCCACGTCAGTGTCACACCACCAAAAACTGGTCTCGTTACCTGTCTCTGTACCAGCTTGGCTATGGCGCACGTGGCATCGGTTTCCGTGATTCTTCGCAAGATACGTTGGGCGTGATTACTCATATGCCAGAAGAGGCGCGTGAGTTCATTGAGCGCTTACTATCAGTGCAAAACATCAATGGTTCTGCAATGCACCAGTTCTTCCCTTCAACCATGGAAGCGAACGCGGGTGACTCACGTGAAGAGGAAGATCGTCCGGATTACTACGGCGACGATCATCTGTGGATCATCTACGCAGTCACTCAATATGTGAAAGAGACAGGCAATGCTGATTTCTTGAACAAAGTGATTCCGTTCTATCAAAAAGACAAAGCGGGCAACCCTGTGGAAATAGGCACCGTTTGGGATCACTTGTGCCGCGCGATCGAGTTTACCTACACCAATACGGGTGAGCACGGCCTACCGTTATTAGGTTTTGCAGACTGGAATGACACGGTGAACCTGCCAACAGGTGCAGAGTCGATGATGGTAGCCAACATGTACGGTAAAGCTCTGCTCGATATGTTGGACCTCTGTGAGTTACGCGGTGAGGAGCAGCTGACCGCTCAGTTCAAAGAGCAATACCAACAAATGCAGAGCACAGTGAATGAGTGCGGTTGGGATGGCGAATGGTTTGTGCGTTACTTTGATGAGCAAGGCCTGCCAATTGGTTCTCACAAGAATGAACAAGGGCAGATCTACACTAACGGTCAAAGCTGGCCTGTGATTTCTGGTTTCGCGACACAAGAACGTGCCACACAAGCGCTAGATTCGGTTTACAACAAGCTGAACACGACCAATGGTATCAAGCTTTCAACTCCAGGCTACAACGGCTTTGATCCACAACTTGGTGGCGTTTCGACATATCCACCGGGTGCGAAAGAGAACGGCGGTATCTTCCTGCATTCAAACCCATGGGTGATGATCGCGGAAGCGAAAATGGGCAACGGCGAGCGTGCTTATGAGTACTACCGTCAAATTAATCCGGCTTCTAAGAACGACGATATTGATACTTTCGAATCGGAGCCATACTGCTACCCGCAAAACATCTTGGGCGACGAACATAAACAGTTCGGTCTAGGTCGTAATGCATGGCTGTCGGGTACTTCATCTTGGACATACGTTGCAGGTACGCAGTGGATTCTGGGGGTTCGACCTGAAATTGATGGCTTGCTGGTGGACCCTTGTATTCCGGCTGAGTGGCCAGAGTTCAAAGTCCGTCGTCAGTTCCGTGGTGCGACTTATCATATTCATGTCACGAACCCGAATAACGTATGCAAGGGCGTGGTTGAGATGAAGGTAAATGGTGACCTGATTTCAGGCAACAAAGCACCGGTATTTACTTCGGGTGAGCACACGGTAGAAGTGGTTTTAGGTTAACAAAGAGAAGGGCGCTTTATGCGCCCTTTATTGCTCTTTCGTTTGGTTATTTTGGTTGATAGGTGGCTTGGCATTGCCAAGTGAAGGTTTGAGACTGGTTTGGGCTAAGCGTCAATAATCCCATCTGGTTATTGAATGCATTGGCAGGGCAAGTCATTGGCTCTATCGCAATGCTCTGTTCACTCGTTGGAGTATACAGCTGAACAAATGGGTAGCTCGCGTCTTGTTGATAGTGAATTGCGGCAGATGAATCTGAGCGTGTCAAAGTCAGTTGGTTGGTCGCAGTCGCTTCAAATTCAAAGCAGTGATTTAGGCTTTGATTCATCAGGCCTCCACTCAGAGAGGAACGATCAAAAGCACGCTTGTCACCATTGGGGAGGTCGTTCTCGTGTACGACCTCAGCGCAAGGCGACATGGTCAGTTCACACTGTTCTAGGTCATTGCCGAGCGAGAAATAAGGGTGCCAAGCATCACCGAATGGGAAGGCATAATCACCACAATTAGAGACGGTTGTTGAGCAAGAGAGCTTACCCGTTGTGTCGATGGTGAAGGTAGTTTCAAGGTTAAAAGCAAACGGAAAACCTGGATGTAAAGACGACGTTTGATACTCAAGCGTCACACTGGCTGACTGATCATTGGCTACGCTGTTTGCGATTGAAAAAGGTTGGTTATAGAGAAGGCCATGTACGGCGTGATCAGACCAAGGAAAGTTAGCTGGGAGTTGATGGTTTTGGTTGTCGAAACTGTAACGACCTAAGTTTAAACGGTTTGGAAAAGGAAATAATTTAGCACTGCGGGAAAAGAACGGATGTTGGTTGATCAGTTCATCATAATTCTGATAACCACAAATAAAAGAGAATGGACTGTTATTTACAATGTATTTATTTATAACAGCACCAAATCCATTGATTATTTGAAGTTCTATACCATGCTGGTGGTTTATTAATGTGACAGAGTCAATATTTCCAAATTTTTCATTTATAATTTTAAACATGTTGATGTCTCCATTTTTGAAAGATATTAACAAGAAGAAAAAAATATTCAATGGCGGTTTAACATGAATAATAAAATTCCATATTCAAGCTATTCAGGAAATTCAGAACACTTGTGTAAAAAGGGCGACGCAGTTGAATTTATTCAACCTTGGTACACGCCAATTTCTACGACACCAGAAAATACAGGTATGGCGATCGGTGGTATCGGTAATACCTTTACACTGACGCCAAATGGTAACACGCCAAACTTCAGTTTTATTCCAGGAATATTTGTCGATTGTTCAGAACAAGTTGTTAATTTTAATGATTTTTATGCGTCAGTGATGGATGTGCCGACCATTGAAACGCTTCAGGTTCTTAACGAGCAAGAGCTTAGCGTTCATCTGAATTTTTACCCAGCGCTATTCGATGGAAAGAAGATAGATAAAGAAAATATTTCGAATGCGATTAACCTCATTCGTACCGCATTAAAAAATGGTAATTTCTATAAAGAAAATAAAGATAACTTTATAAAGTGGAATGTCGAGCTTTCTAATAAGACTCAATTATTAATTGAATCCGATTCATCGTCGATTGATTGTCAATTATATGTAGCCTTAGATTTCTTTAATGGTTTATTAATAAATGATACAACGAGACAGCTATCACTAACTGCGGGAAATAATAGTGATATAGAAAGTGTTAATGGTAGCGATATCGAATATAAGGCTTTATATCCATTAGCTGAATATAAATATAATAGTTTTGATGGTATTAATATAAAGCGAAAGGTAGTCTCGCCGATCGTTAAAGACGATAAGCGCCTCTGTTCTATGCCGATGCACTGGAACCACTTCCAGATTACTAATGAATCACAGCAAACACGCGTGATTACTCTTGCTCAACCTCTACAAAACTTGATTGGTTCAACCTACCGAAAAGGTCGTGATGGGATTCAAGATTCGGCGTGTACCTTATCTCAAAACCCGATTGCTCAGCAGCATAAAGCGGTGAAGGTCAATGATGAAAGCCACGGTTTTACCGGTGTTCAGCTCACTAGTCAGTCCCCTTATCAAAGTGACATTGAGGGTGAGGTGGTGTTTGGTGTTCAAGCCGAAAACCGTTTGACTAAATCTGGCAAGGTATCGGTGTCTGTTAAGCCAACGCTTTATACTTCGAAAGTGGCCCAGCAAACCGAGTTCGCACTGAAAACAGGCCGTACTAATACAGAATTCCAAACTGGGATCTACACTGGGCGCGAAGCTTTGAGTGCATTGGTCGTGGTTCAGGTTGAGTTGGAGCCGGATGAATCCGTTGACCTGCGTTTCGCACAGGTGATGGCACACAGTAAAGTTATGCTCAATGGCTGGCACTCAGATAAGGCTTACACGCAATTCTACCCACAAGCAAATCCTGCCTTACCGATGTTACAAGATGTTTTGCCAAAGCTTGAGGTGATTGAGCAGAAGATTATTGAGCAACAGACCGCTTTCCTAGAGCAAGCTCAAAGCAAAATATCACAGCCTGAATCAGCGCTGCGCTATGCGACGATGGCGATGAACTCACTGTCGTTTTTAGCCGAATCTACGGTATGGGATAAAGAAGATAAGTTCCTAGTGAAAGAGTGTGTTGATTACCCATTCTTTAACTCTCTGGATGTGTATTTCTACGGCTCGTTTTCACTGCTTTACTTGCTGCCGGAGCTTGATGGCTGCGTGATGAAAGAGTTCTCAAAAGCGATTTTGGCTGAAGACTTTACTCAGCGCCGCTACTGGGAATACGAAGCGACACCGAATGCTGAATTGATTGATGAAAAGTACCAAGGTGTGCGTGCAATTCGAGGTGCAGTAATCCACGATTTGGGTAGCCCGTTCGACATTCAGCCTGACGCGTATAGCTGGCATAATGTTAAGGAATGGAAGGACTTAGCACCGAAATACATTCTAATGGTGTACCGTCACTACCAAAACACACAAGATATGTCTGTGGTTAAAGAGTGCTGGCAGGCTGTGACTGAGAGCATCGATTTCTTGTCGAACTTGATTGCTGAAGGTGACGATTTACCGCTAACCCGAGGTACAGACGACACCTTCGATAACCTCGCTTCTCATGGTATCTCTATTTACTGTGCGAGCCTCTGGGTTGCAGGCCTTCAAGCTGCAAGTGAGCTTGCAAAGTTGATGGGCGAACACGATCTAGGCGCGGGTTACCTAACACGTTCGAAAAAGGCATTAGCAACAGTTGAGCAGAGCTTGTGGGATGAGAAAGAAGGTTATTACCACTTCTTTGTGACGCCTGTCCAAGCCAAGCATCTTACCGGTGAAGGTTATCAAGCTTTGGAAACTCTGGGGCTAGTTTTAACGGGTGATGCGATTGCCGATAAGAATATGCTTAACGACTATCTAAACCAAACCGATACTTCAATAAACATCAATAAGGTAGCTCAAAGAGTCTCTAAGAAACGCTTATTGAGTGAGACAGCGCCTCAAGCCTTTACTCAAGAGTATCTAGAGCTAGTACCCGATTCAGACAATAGCTTTGGTGATGCACTGCTTGCAGATAGCTATCTCAAACTGATTGGCCTAGAGGGTATTTTCCCGCAACAGCGCATTCAGCGTGCATTGGACTATGTTTATAAACATAACTTCGAGATTAACAGCCCTAAACTTGGGGTAGCGAACATGACGCTCGCCGATGGTTCGCCGCATGAGGCTTTTCAGGCGCAAGACGTGTGGATCGGCGTGCAGTTTAGTGTCGCAACTGCGTTGAGCCTAGCGGGTAAATCGCAGCAAGCAGAAACATTGATGGATACCGTGTATACCGCGTTGTATGACTATTCAAAAATTCCATTTGCCGCACCAGAAGGGTTCAACTGTTCTGTCTCTTTCACTGAGCAAGATCTTACAGAATCTTTTGAATTGTCACAAAATGATGCGAAAAAGTGGCTTACTGCACTTAAATTGCAAAAGTGTGTGCTGTCTGACGGTCGAGTTAATCCAGAGCTGACTAAAGACAGTGATAAATTTGTTAGTATGCTGCAAGGCGAAATTTCAGCTGATCAAGCGATGGTTCTTCATAAATGGCTATTGAGCACTGGGTTGAAATATACCGCTGGTCGTTACTTCAGACCGGGGATGATTTTCGCTTACTTATATTAATTAAATAGTATGAGTTTCAACTTGAGCAATGTTGAGTTGAAACTGATGGGGAGCTCTAGGGCTCCCCAAATGTCACTGGATTAGGGTATCGAGATGCGCACTAAAACTAAAAAAACCACCGTATACGATGTAGCGAGGCTAGCTGGCGTTTCGCCAAGCACGGTTTCTCGTTTTCTTAATCGAACAACCTATGTGTCGGATGATAAAAGCCAGAATATCGAACAGGCGATCAAAGACACCGGCTACAAGCCCAATTTTCAGATGCAGGAAAACATTAATCGCCGTTCACTCACTATAGGTGTATTGGTGCAACATCCTGATAGCCCTTATACCAGTCGTATCCTCAACGACATGGAGAAAACCCTGATAGCTCAAGGCTATTCGTTAGTGATAGCAACCGGGCATTGGCAAAAAAAGCTCGAGATACACGCTTTAGAGTATCTGGCTAAGAGCAATGTCGATGGCATGATCATTGTGACAGGCAGCATTACCAAAGAAGACATCGCGAAGTATGCGCAAGACATTCCGGTGGTTGCGGTAGGCTATGACATGGTTGCAGATAATGTTCGCTCAATTAACATTGATAATGTGTTGGGTGGTTACATGGCAACCCTCCACTTGCTCCAACAGGGGCATGTGAATATTGCTCATATCAAAGGGCTTTCAAGCCAGCCAGACGCAGGTAATCGTTTTGAAGGCTATAAGAAAGCGCTTCAAGAAGCGGGCATTAAGGTGATGCCAAAGCTCGTCAAGCAAGGGGATTTCAGTAGTGAAACTGGCTATGAGAAAACCGTGGAATTAATTGAATCTAAGATTCATTTTTCTGCCCTGTTTGCCGCCAATGATCAAACGGCTTATGGGGCGATTAAGGCGCTCCATGATCACGGTTACAAAGTGCCAGAAGATGTGTCTGTGATTGGGTTTGATGACTTGCCAACGTCAAAGTATTTCACACCCGCGTTAACAACATTAAGGCAGCCAATTGAAGAGATTGGCGAGGTGTGTGCTCAGTCGATCTTGAACTTGTTATCTGGTGAGAGGCATGAAGCGCGATTACCACCGATCGATTTAATCGTCAGGGAGTCGACTAAGTCTTTGTATCGTTAATTTCAACACAAGCATCAAGGTGGTGCGCCCGTGATAATTCGTATTGATGTTAATGCAGGGCATGGGGCAGGTAAGCTAAAACACTTCTGCCCTATTCCTTGCCAGCCGCGCTCAACCTCTCAAATGATAGTGAGGTGATTTGACCTACTTTTTTTTATCTATGTAATGTCTAGGGAAGTGGGCGCTTATCAGATAACAACTATAGGAAAGCTATGGCTAATGAAAGAACTAAATACATTTTAGAGTGTTAATGAGCGTGATGTTGTTCTGTTAGTGCTAGAGGAGTTTAATGTTTCCGACTCATTTGCTCAATGGTTTGTTTGTCGTGTTCGAGAAGAAATAACCTCAGTGAAAACGCTCGGTGCTTGGCACTCTGTCGTAGATACTAACCTAGGCGAGTCAGACTTAGTCTATATCTATCAATCAGATGACTTATCCTCACAAGCAATACTTATTGAAAACAAGATTGATGCTTCAGCTCAGGCTCAACAAGGAGGGAGATACAGGCTTAGGGGGAACAGAGGTCTAGAAGATGGTCTTTGGCAAGATGTTAGAACATGTATCATTGCCCCAAAGGCATATATCGCTTGAAATGCTGAGCCGTACGACGCTGCCATTTCATATAAAGAAATAATGGTTTACCTTGCGACGGTTTGCCCCAAAACAACAGAATTTGCACCAAAATACTTAGCTTATGTCTCAGAACATTTTCCTCAATTTAATCCCGAGCCATCAAAACCCCGAGTTAATGGGCGCGACTGGATTCATTTCTTTCCCGATCCAATAAATAAAAAAATACGAATCATTCACCAGATCTACGGCAAAGTCATCAAGTTGCATTTTCTAGGTCAAGCAGACAACTTTGATGATATCAAAGTCAATTTGAAGGTTTGGAATGTAGTGGGTATCGAATCATAAAGTCGGGAAAATCAGTAAACATAGAAACACCATTACCTGAAATATCAATCGCAGAACAAAGTTTTGACTCAGTATTGGAAAAATTAGTATCGCTCTAAATAAAGCTCAGCAGTTGCATTCGTGGATGGAAAATTACTCTTCTGTGTGACCGTTAAAGAAACGATGCTAAGGAAAACTTAAGTCCAGAGGCTTGCTGATGGGGTATGAAACACAGAAATGCCCCGCAATGTGTGTAGATAGAGATAAAACGTTATTTGGGGCAATAGGTTGTGGACTGGATAATTACCTTAACTTCAGCCTCAACGGAAGATGTGAAAATAAGCAATGCTTTGTAGATAAACTCCCTTTTTTTAATGCCAAAGTAGACCGACTATTTTGAAGGCAATATTTTAGGGTATTTGTAAGGGCCAAATGCATATGGTTACTTTCCTAACGATTAGCTAGTTCTGCTTCTTCAATTAGCTCCCAGAAAGTTAGGGTTTTATTCTGCACATCGCTACTGTGGAGTACACTTATATGATCCTCATTCACCCCGTAAAGTGAGTGGGCTTGGTTTACCGACTCTATTCGTAATTGGCTACTCAACAATATGGTTCCATCTCCACTTTCTCCTCGTGTCGTTGGACTTTTTTGATAAGCAAAGATTAACAAGTGAGCGGGAACATTCTTTTGCGCTTGGGGAGAAAAAAGGTTTTGAATCGCTTTTCCATTTGGCGTTAAATCTCGCCACGAGGGCATGACAACTGGAGAGTATTTGACCCCTGCTTCCGCAGAAGAAACCCCACCAAAAGGAGACGCTATCGAGGTAAATGAGCGCACGAGTTCACAGCGATTGCTAGCACTACACACATTCAGATATCTTTGAGTTAACACGCCTCCCATACTGTGAGCCACAATATGGATTGGTTGATAATCGTGTTCTTGATGTAGCTGTCGCATAATGCCTGCGATCGAGTGTGAAAGCAGTGTATGCGAGAAGGCTGAGGGGTAGTTAATGATCCACGGTTGATACTTGTCCCGGTCGAGCGCATCGATCATCTGTTCAAAATCTCTTCCACTTCCCCCCATTCCATGAATATAAAGGACGGGGATTTTATCATCTTGGTATGGTTCAAGAAAAAATAGCCCCACATAGTCACTCTCAACAAACTGTAGAGGCTGCCACATGCCCATTTCTTTTGCCTCATGGGAAAACGCAGGGTCATTCCATTCAACAATTCTACCAATTCGCTCTGGCTTTACCTCGAATTCTAGATATGGAGTAACCAATAGGCCATCTAATGCGGGAATACCATCTGAAATCCGATTCTTTGAAGTAAGGATGAATTGATCGTCAGCGAGCAACGTTTTTTGATACAGATAGCTTGGTTCGTTAGTTTGATAAATAAAATCTAAATTACTATCTTCAAAAATGACAATGTATTCAGTCAGGTTGAAGAATGAAGGGAAGCGAGTTTTGTTGCTACTCGACATCGAGTGTGCGGTCAGTACGCCACTTTTATCTATTGTTGAGAGTTGCAGCACGAGGTAGCGAGCATTTTCGTCAGAGTCGGGAGTAACAATTGAAAACTCTTGATAGAGCTTATCTGCTTGATGCAAGTCTGACTGAAGTGTGATTAACGAACCACAGCCACTGAGAAATACCAATAGGCCCAGTGCCCAAATAAGTGTCCGTGTCATCAAATTACTCCTACTGGAAAACGATTTGTTATGGATTCATTACAAGAAGCCCGCTGCATAAGCGGGCTCGACAACACTGTAACTTTCACAGTTAGAATTTGTAGTTCATACCGATAGACATCAGTAAACTGTCACTCGTGTAAAAGTCGATGTTGGAACTGTTAATCGTACTACCAACAAATGACGTGATACTCCAGTTATCCCAACTCGGAATATTCTTATACTCATAAGCCAAAAATAGGCGATATACATCATCGCTTCTTGTTTGATTGAAAATCGGGTTGTTTGCTGAAAAGTCTCTCCATGCGTAGCTGCCTGTCAATGAGAGGCCGTAGTTTTGTGTGACATAAAAATAGCTTAGCTCACCTTTGTAAGCATCAAACGTATTTGCCTCACCTGTTGCATCGTGTTTAGTGTAGCTGAAAGCTGTTATATAACCGGAATTCACATTCAGCATAGAGCGATATTGTCCTTTAATATAGTAGGTATCACTCTCTCTCAAAAGTGCTGAAGAGGTAATTTCTTCATTTTCAATATCTGCCGTCGCATAGGCCATATCAAAAGACACACCGCTGTTCCAAATATTTGAAAGCTTCAGACGATAGGCGTCACCTTTTCGGTCTGTAGTCGCTCGATTTTGTCCGGTTAGATAAGGGTTGCTCCATACCTCATCGGCAACAACAGTCGGAAGGTAGCCGATATCGAGTCTAGTCCCATTTTTGTAGTCATATTGATATCCAAGTTCAAAGGCGAGTGTTCCAACGGCTAAGTCATCACGTGAAGTACCTAGGTAGACTCGCTGGTTATTTTGTTCGTTTAGGGCGTAGTAAAGATTGCCTAGAGGGGCAATAAACCCTTGCTCTGAACTTTCACCTTTACCAAGATGATTGATTTGCTCTGGACCATTGGTATCAAAGTTAGAGTTGGTAGTGCTAAAGCCAGAGTTTAAAGAGATCTCACCACTGAAGCGTGAAGTATCAAATGCATGAGCAGAGCTAAAAGAAATAGGTAGTAAGGCAAAAAGGCAAAGAGTTTTCTTATTCATTGGTCATTCTCATCAACATTATTAGGTCAGGCTATCCGTAAACGACTATTCCATAAGTTGATAAGAAGTATATTCCTATTCATACATGCTAACTATGAATTAGAGAAATGCATTTTTGCCATATCTAGCTTAAACCTCAGGGAGTGCAAGACTATCAAAGTAAGACTGGATGATTTGGTGAAGGTGTTGATTGAGTGGGTAACCACGCTTTGATTGCAAATATCCGCCACTCACTCTGATCTTTCTCATTTGCTTAGGCAGCTCTGGTAGTGGGTAGCTGGCCAAGCGCCGATCAAGTGAAGTCATATACTGGCTACCAAACATAATTGCATCAGACGTGCTTAGTTTATTGGTTAGAACGCGAACACTATGCGTCGTCAAGGAAACTCGTGGCTGAAAACCTTTGGCAAGGTAAACTTCTTCAACGGGAGAGCGCTTCGAGTTTATTCCGTCAATAATTACTCGCGCCAATGGCAGATGGTGAATTGATGCCCATTCTGAACTTTTGCTCAGCACCGGGTGGTTTTCTCTCGCTACTAGACAAAGCTCAACTTCTTCTAGAGTGTGGCTGTATATTTCCTGAGGTAGCGGGTAGCCTTCAAAGTGAATTAAGTAGTCAATGCTACCGTTAAGCACTTCTGCCAGTGAGTGTTCCTGCCAGTAAACCATGCTGAAGTTAGCATTTGGAAATTGACCACGTAACACGTTAAAAATACCTTCTCCGTGCAGCTCTAAAAAGAAAATATTCATGGCAATTTTAACGTCGCCATTAAACTCCACTGGATCAAAGTTCTGGTAAGACTCGACTACCTTGATTAACGGCCTTAACATCAAGTCGCTCGCTTCCGCCAACTTCTCAGCTAATTCGGAAGGCTCAACCCCATGTGCTTTACGAATAAACAGCTGTTCACCAAACACATCACGAAGCTTTGCTAGGCCACGACTCACACTGGTTTGTGAAATCCCTAGCTTGTCTGCTGCGGCGTGAGTATTACGTGTTTCCACCACAGTTTTAAGCAGTTTCAATAAGTTTAAGTCAAGCTCTTGCAGTTTGTTCTTCATACTAGTTTCACTATGCAGATAAAGTCTGATCAAAAAATGTTTGGACAGTTTGATGCAAATATTGGCTAAAAGGACTACCTCGGCGAGTTTGAAGGTAAGCGCCATTGATGTCGAGTACATTGTATTGATGAGATAACGGGGGGAGCGGGTAACAGGCAAGCTCTGGGGCAATTTGACGAACATAATCACTCGAGTAAATGATAGCATCACTGTTTTTAACCAGTTCTACGACCGTCCTAACACTGTGTGTGGTCAGCAAAAAGTTAGCTTGGTAACCTTGCTGCTCATATACTCGCTCCAATATTCCTCTTCTAGGATTAATGCCGTCAAGATAGAGTCGAACAATCGGTAGATTATGGATAGAACACCACTCACTTCCTTGAGAAAGAGAGGGGTGATCTTTTCTCGCTAAAATTACGTTTTCCATTGTTGCAAGGTTACGACAGTACATATCTTGTGGCATATCATAGGAGTCAAATTGAATCACATAGTCGATATTCCCTTGTAATACCTCATAGAGTGAGTCTTTTTGCCATTGAGATATGTTGAACGTTGCGTTAGGGAAAGCAGCATACAATGCAAGAATCAATCGTGGTCCAAAGAACTCTAGCAAGAAGGTATTGGCTAATATATTGACACTTCCTGAATATTGTTTGGGATCAAAGGCAGAATAATCTTCAATTACTCTTTCAACGGGATGCAGCATCTGAGTAGAAGCTTCAGCTAGCATGACTGCTAACTCAGATGGCTCCACTCCATGTGCTTTTCGGATAAATAGCTGTTCACCAAAGTTCTCTTTAAGCTTTGCCATTGCTCGGCTAACACTGGTTTGTGATATCCCTAGTTTTTCTGCAGCGGCATGTGAGTTCTGAGTTTCAACTACAGCACGTAAAATTCGAAGAAGATTTAGATCTAACTCTTTGATATTAATAGCACACATCCTTATGTTGTTACTGTCCTAAACATTAGCAGAGAAACACCAAAGCCAATTCGTTTCTTTACTAAAATGAGAGTTGCTACTCTCTTTCAATTAAGAGCTTATCTTTCAAAAATGAATTTCTCTAATTCATACAGTAGTTCAATTAATTTATTTATATTACGTTCATCGCAGCAAGGAGTGCTTTTATATCAAACTGTATAGGTGACAACATGAAATCACGAAATCTTATTCTTTCTTATATTGCAGCAAGCTTATTTAGTGCAGGTGTAATGGCGAACGCAGATAAAAATGCGCTAACTCTCTCTTCTCAACCAATACCTTTAACGACGGCTGTGAGCCCCGAGTTTTACGAGTTTTCGAAAAACTTTCCGGCAGCTAATGTTGAAGCATTGCAAGAAAACTTACCTAAAACTGAGTCTGAGTGGCGTTCTGTTGTTGAATCACGAGATAAAGCTGCCATAGAGCGAACTGAGTTTATTGCTCATACTTTAGAAGTCACCATAGAGAAAGCTTCAATTGCAGGTGTTGACGTCTATTGGGTTACGCCAAAAACAGTAGCACCAAAGTTAAAAGATAAACTGTTTGTGGCAATACAAGGGGGGGCTTACATGCTCAATAGTGGTTTAGCTTCTGCAGCAGAGGCATCTATTATTGCAGCGAAAATGCAAATACCAGTGATTGCTATCGATTACACTAAATCGATCGACGCACCTGCTCCAGCTGCACGAAATGACATCATTACAGTCTGGAACGAGCTATTAAAAAGTCATTCCGCTGAATCAATTGTTATGGGAGGCTCGTCTGCTGGCGGCTCACTAACTCTCGCAGTAACTCAAGAGCTGAATAAGCAAGCATTGCCGATACCAAGCGCACTATATGTCGGAACACCAAGTGTTGATATGACAATGGCAGGAGACAGCCGCTATATTAACGAAGGACTCGATCATATCCTAGGAGCTTGGCGCGGAATGGCCTCGGCTATGGTTGACGTATATGTTGGGGACATAGAGCCGAGCGATCCGGTTGTATCTGTAATCAACGGTAGCTTTAACAACTTTCCGCCAACATATCTAATTACTGGTACTCGCGATTTGTTATTGAGTGATACCGTTCGAGTACACCGTGAACTTAGAAGAACAGGTGTAGCCGCAGAACTGAATGTCTATGAAGGTCAGTCTCATGGAGATTACGCCGCCGCTTTTGGTACGCCTGAATCAAATGAACATTATCAGGCATTGAGTGAGTTTCTTTATGGATATCTGGTGAAGTAACTTTAAGTTAAATATAACTAATATTCACTCCTTCTAATATAATCATGCCATCAATGTGGCATGATATCCGTTCTGAAGAGCTGGCATATTGGATAACGGGGGGAGATATGAAGGCCGCAATATTACGTAACCAGAGGGAACGAATTAAAAGCAACACCTCGTGCTTCTCTCGAGTGGTATCGTGGGTGGCGATAATTATTAACTCATCACAACCTTCACACATCAGGTTGTCTAATCAGTATTCCAGATATTGAAAGGAAACGAAGGATTACACCCGCCCCCCCATTCCATACTTTACCCATTCGAGCATTACAAATTAGAGTAAAATTACTAACAAACTTCTGTCCAAAAACGAGTTGAGCGAAGCCGCTCGGCGACTGTGACCCGACTACTAGCTAACCCTGTTTAAAGTCCGTCAATTTTAGCAAACCTTCATAATCACTGAGTTGATTTTTCATATACGCCAGAAACGAAAAATGTCGCATCCATGCGACATTTCTCTTTTGGCGGCCAAACCAGTTTTGCTATATCCATTCTAGATTTCAATCCATTAGGAGATTATTCAGAATGTACTTATAAGACGCTGTTAATCTTGATTAGTTCCCTTTAAGCGGCATTTTTTTCCGAATTATTTTCTAAGTCGAATGACGCTGCGATGAGTTTCTTGGTGTAGTCGTTTTTCGGCGCATTAAAAATCTCTTCTGCAGACCCTTCTTCCATCACTTCACCTTTCTGCATCACAAGTACACGATCTGAAAGTGCCTTCACGACCGAAAGGTCATGGCTGATGAATAGGAAGCCGATGTTGTGCTTAGTTTGGATGTCTTTGAGCAGGTCAATCACGGTCAGTTGTACTGAGCGATCGAGAGCTGAAGTTGGTTCATCCAATAGTATGAAAGAGGGCTCAAGAATCAACGCACGAGCAATCGCGATACGTTGTCTTTGTCCGCCAGAGAACTCATGCGGGTAGCGGTTGATTGAGTTTGGCTCCAGACGAACCTCAATCAGTGCTTTACGAGCTCTTTCTAAACGTTCTTGTTTTGACAAGTGAGGTTGATGCACCGTTAAGCCTTCGGTGATGATCTCCCCAACCGTCATACGTGGCGATAAAGAACCATAAGGGTCTTGGAATACCATTTGAACATCTTTTTTCAGGTTATGACGCTGCTTGTCGTTGAGTAAGCTGACGTCTTGTCCTTTATAAACAATACGACCTGAGCTTGGCAATAAGCCGATTAACGCACGTCCAAGGGTTGATTTACCAGAACCAGACTCACCCACAATACCGAGAGTTTCACCTTGTTTTAGGTTCAAAGAGATGCCTTTCACCGCTTCAAAGTATTGATTTTTTGACTTTATGAAGTGCGGTTTCACCAAGAACTTAACGCGAATATCTTCAGCAGACAGAAGCTCTGGCGCTGCGGCGCTTACCGGATCTTTCACCCCTTTAGGTATCGAGTTAATGAGCATTCGTGTGTAGTCATGTTTAGGACTATCGAACAGAGATTGAGTCATCCCTTCTTCTACGAGTTCACCTTTACACATCACTAGCACGCGATCGGCGAAGTGCTTCACCACACCTAAGTCATGGGTGATGAACAAAATTGCCATGCCCATCTTGCCTTGGATCTCTTTGATAAGAGAAAGCACTTCAGCCTGAACCGTTACATCGAGTGCTGTTGTCGGTTCATCCGCAATCAGGATATCCGGTTCATTAATCAGCGCCATTGCGATCATGATGCGCTGCAGCTGACCACCCGAAAATTCGTGAGGGTACTTGGTGTATGACTTTTCTGGCATTGGCAAGTGCACAAGATTAAACAGCTCAATAACTCGCTGTTTGGCTTGAGACTTTGACACTTTACGGTGGCACATAATGGCTTCTGCCACTTGAATGCCGACGCGCAGGTATGGGTTCAAAGATGTCATCGGCTCTTGAAAGATCATGCCGATTCTGTCGCCACGAATCGACTGCATTTCACGCTCTGATTTTTCGAGAACAGACTCGCCTTCAAACTCAATTTGAGACTGCGGATCAATAATGGCGTTGTCTGGAAGTAGACGCATCAGTGCGTTAGAAGAGACAGATTTACCAGAACCTGATTCACCAACAATGGCCAAGGTTTCGCTGGATTTAAGGGTAAAGTTAACCTTTTTCACCGCATCAACGATTCCATCGTTGGTTTTGAAGCTAACGGAGAGGTTATTGACTTTAAGAAGAGCCCGGTCCGACATGATATATCCTTATCAATTTAAGACGTTTGGTGAAGATTGAACTTCTGACGTTGTTTTAAGTTGCCCAAAATGGTGATGAGCACGTTGAATTTGTTCTAGTTCGAGCATCCAATGCGAACTGCGTTGCGCGCTACAAAATGCGATTAAGTGGTTAAGTAGATCTTCACTCTGCTTTTCCAGTAACCCGTGGGTGCGTTGAATCAGCTCTGTGCTCTCAAGAGAGATAAATTGCATTAACGCATAAGACTGATTCAATGTATCAAAGGCTTGTTGGTGTTGCCCTAAACGGTTGAGAATCTCAGATTGAGCCACGCTTGCATCTCTGAGTCCCGCAAGTAGACAGGCAAATTGGCAAGGCTTGATATCGCTTTGGTATGCCGCATCTTGAATGTGGTGAGGAAGAGAATTGAGAACATCACCATAAAGGCGCTGTGCTTCTGGCCAGTGACCTTGCTCCATTAACTGTTCAGCTTTTAGGTAGTGCATCCAGCATCGTTCAATTTCCATATCCACATCCTCGATTTATAATATTTTAAAATGTTAATGATATTTATTATCAATTGCAAATTAAAATCATTCAGATGTTAGGTTTGGTGAATTAAATAGCTTGTTATTCGTAAAATTGCATTAAATTGTGTGTTATTTGTTCGGTTGAACAGCGATGTAGCGTAAGTCACTAAATTTATAGGCAATTACATCTACACTGAATTTATCTACACCCAAGAAATAAAGGACTAAGGAGGCGGCGATGGCGATTCAAAGACTTAATACAGAACAACTGTATCAGGTAGCAGAACTCGAAAAGCTACCATGCAAGTCGACCAAAGAACTGGCTCCAATTGACGAAATCGTCGGGCAAGAACGTGCGCAAAAAGCCGTTGAGTTCGCGATGTCAATTAAGGAAAAGGGTTACAACATTTATGCGATAGGACGCAATGGTCTGGGCAAGCGCACCATGATCTTGCGTTATCTCAACCGACACACTCATGAAGTTGAGGAGCTTTTTGACTGGTGTTACATCGCGAATTTCGAAGATATTCGCACACCTAAGGTATTGAAACTTCCGCGTGGCGTGGGCAGTAGTTTAAAGCAAGATATTGAAAAGCTGATGCGCAAACTCATCAAAGCGATGCCACTCGCGTTCGACAATGAGATGTACTTCAGCCGTGCTGATCGATTAAAGAATCAGCTAGCAGCCAAGCAACAAGCAGCGTTAGAAGCGATCAGCCAAGAAGCAAAAAAGAACGGCGTGAACCTGACGATCACCACTCAAGGTGATTACCAATTTGTGGCGATGAACGGCGACGAGCTTCATACCGAAGAGAGCTTTGACCTGCTGTCACCTGAAGAGCAAGATCAGTTTGATAAAACCATCGATGCGCTGGAAGTTGGACTGCGAACCATTTCTCGTGAACTGACGGAGCTTGAAGAGACGTATACTGAAAAGATTCAAAAGCTTAATGATGATACGGCGCGAGATGTGATAACGCACTTCATCAAGCAATTGAAGAAGGATTACAGCCAATACCCAGACATTAAAAAGTATCTAACTGCACTGCGTAAAGACATTGTCGATAACGCTGATATTTTCTTAGAAGAGAGCACTGAGCAGGCCGAAGTTGCGACGGCTTCTTTGGATAAGAAAATGCCGCGTCGTTACAAAGTGAACGTGATTGTGAGCCAGAAGGAAGACACTCTACCGATTGTGGTCGAGGAGAATCCGAACTATCACTCTCTGTTTGGTTATGTAGAAACGGCAACCTTTAAAGGCACTGTATTTACTGATTTCTCATTGATTCGTGCAGGTAGCTTACATCGAGCGAACGGTGGCGTGCTGTTGATGGACGCGGTAAAAGTGCTAGAGCAACCTTACGTATGGGAAGGCCTGAAGCGTGCGCTGCGTTCTCGTCAGTTAAGCTTCACTTCATTAGAGAAAGAGGTGACGTTAACGGGAGCGGTGTCGCTCGACCCAGAACCTATTCCTCTGGACGTTAAGATCATCTTGTTTGGTGATTACCGCACATACCAACTGCTGCAGCATTATGATGCAGAGTTTGGTGAGCTGTTCCGTGTGACGGCCGACTTTGAAGATGAGATGAAGCGTACTGCTGATTCTGAAATGCATTATGCGCGCTTCATTTCGAGCATCGTCCATGACAACAATATGCTCCACTGTGACCGCAAGGCGATTGCTCGCATCATTGAACACAGTTCTCGTCAGGCGGGTGACCAAGGTAAGTTGTCACTGCACTCAGCACACATTGCTAATCTGCTTCGTGAATCTAACTACGTGGCGAGAGGTTCGAAATCGAATCTGATTCGTGCATCGCACGTCGACCAAGCGTTATCTAACCAACAGATGCGTGTTGGACGACTGCAAGACAGCGTAATGGAAACCTTTACCAACGGCACAACTCTGATTCATGTCGATGGTGAAGCTGTAGGGCAGGTCAATGCGCTGTCGGTATTGAGCACAACGGATCACATGTTTGGTGCGCCAAACCGAATCACGGCAACCACCGCTTATGGTGACGGTGAAGTGATTGATATTGAAAGAAACGTAGACCTTGGCGGCAGCATTCACTCGAAAGGGGTGATGATCTTGTCGGCATATCTCTCTTCTGTGTTTGGTAAGACGGCTAAAGTCCCGCTTACTACTAACATCACTTTCGAGCAGTCTTATGGTGGCGTTGATGGCGATAGTGCGAGTATGGCGGAGTTCTGTGCCGTTGTATCTGCATTTTCTAAACAGCCAAACCGTCAAGACATTGCGATTACTGGCTCGATGAACCAGTTCGGTGAGTCTCAGCCAATTGGTGGTGTGAACGAGAAGATTGAAGGCTTCTTTGATGTATGTGAAATCAAAGGTCGTTCTAATGAGCAAGGGGTTATCATCCCGCGCTCTAATGTTCATAACCTGATGCTGCGTAGCGACATCGTGAAAGCAGTGGAAAAGGGCGAGTTCAATATCTGGGCGATTGATCATGTGACAGAGGCGATTGAGCTGTTCACGGGTAAAGCTGCTGGTGAACCGAGTGATGAGGGCAGTTACCCAATCGATACTATCTTTGGTATCGCTCAGGCTAAACTCAACGCACTGCGTAAATAGCTTAATGCTTTAAGTAGATTAGCTAAATAACCGTTAACCTTAAACGAAACAGCCATCGATATTATCGATGGCTGTTTTTTTGATTCTTACAATCTCTAGCGCTTAAGCGTTACGCAAACGAAGTTTGGTGCCGTCGAACTTCAGCTTACTGAGCAGGTTTTTGGCATTGGCCTTACCGATATCATCAAATTCGACACCATAACGCGCATAGTGCGTTGATCTTTGCAGATTACACACAATCCCTCGAAGTGGCGGAATCAGCGGACCATTGTAGTTCTCGGGCGTAATTTCGATAGAGACTCGGTCGGCAACTTGAATTGGACGAGAGGTTGGCGATGTGACAAAGCGACAGCCACTTTTCGAGAGGTCTCTGATCTCGCAGTTCATTCGTTGGTCATCAAAGATCACACGAGAACTGAGGTTCACTTCATAGCGTGTTTCTTTACGCAGCTGTGTCACTTGCATGGTACTTGGCGTGGAAAGCACGATGATAGGAAAGGGTTCGCCAATGGTGTGGTGAATCTGAGATCTAAAATGGATCAGAGCCCCTTCTCCTCGCAGAGAGTAGGCGCGTGCCGTCATCCAGAAGCCTTCCTGAAAGAAGAAGCGCAGGTCATCACTAGAGACTTCCGGTACCTCAATTAGGGTACAGTTATCACTGTGAGTGCCGATAAATTTGGTGGTAGCGAGAAACTTGGTGCCAACAGGTGTCGATACATTTAATGTCAGCTCACTGCCATGCTCAATCATAGCCAGCGCATCGGTGCTATTAATAGTGGTGACGGTTCGATTTCGAGGGTCTTGCAGTGCCTGATTATGCTCCAAAGGCTTCTTCAGTGGTGCGTTCATTATAGGTTCTCCATGTGCCAACATGCGTCTGTTAGATATTGATAACTTGCTAACAAGGGGTTATTACGTGCTAGATTTAGTAGGTGTACTAACGCAATTTATAGAGTGCTTTTAATTGGCTCGAATTTTATTTATAACCACACGCTATAATAATATTTTCTTTGATTGTAAGTACTTAGTTTTTTTATATGCACTTGCGTTAGTCTATTACAAGGAATTCATACTTCAAACTTTAATTGTTTGTCGTATCCATTATTTGCAGGAGTTGAGAATGCAGTCAGTTAAATGGGATCAAGATGCGAACCAGATCACGGTTGAGTTAGAACCAGATCAGTTTGCGGTAGTTAAGTATAAAAAGGATGGCGATGTATTGCATATCACCTCAACTCGAATCCCTGATGAACTGCAAGGCAAGGGTTTTGGTAAGGTGATGATGGAGTCGGTACTCCCTGAAATTGAGCGTGCGGGTTACACAATTATCCCGGTATGCAGTTATGTTGTTCATTACATGAATAGACAGCCACAATGGTCACATCTTTTAGCTGATAAGGCGTAGCAACGAGTTATATGTCTCAATCAATACCTTCAAAACAGTCTGTCGAATCCGATGTTAATTCCAGTCAGCAATCTCCTGAGCTTTATCAAAAAATAGCCACGTCACTCGGTTGCCATCAAGGGTTCGATATTCACGTGATTCAGCGCTTGTGGGGCGGCTATGGCGAGTTAGTACGCTTAGTCTTCCCGGATAGTGGTGATGCTGGATTCAACAGCGTTATCGTTAAACATGTCGCGTTGCCCGATAAAACTGAACACCCGAAAGGATGGAACACTAAGCTGTCTCATCAGCGTAAAGTGCATTCCTATCAAGTAGAGACAGCGTGGTATCAATCGTTCACTCAACAATGGGATGAGCGCTGCCCCGTGCCTGTGGGTTTGCAATGCGAATTAGCTGACAACGAATGGCTTATCGTGATGCAAGACTTAGCCGATAGCGGTTTCCCATTAACCTCTCAGTTTGATGTACTGGCCGCTTCTGATGAATCAGCCTCAGGCGAGCAGCATCATGCTTATACCTTTGTTGAGGTTAAACAGCGAAATGCTTGCTTAAAATGGTTGGCTAACTTTCACGCAAAGCACATCAATGTCAGTCAAGCTCAGTTGGCATCCTTGTGGCAAGTAGGCACATACTGGCATTTAGACACACGGCCTGATGAGCTAAGTGCCTTGGCGGACTTACCTTTGAAACGACAAGCGCAACGTATCGATCGTTTATTGAAAGAGTGCCCGTATCCAACCTTAGTGCACGGCGATGCTAAGCTCGCGAACTTCTGTTTTGATCCTGAAAGTGAAAACGCGGCTGCAGTCGATTTTCAATACGTTGGTCATGGTTGTGCAATGAAAGACGTTGCCTTGTTCATGAGCAGCGCGATTAGGCCTCGAGATTGCCAAGAGTATGAAAATGAGGTGTTAGATACTTATTTTCAACACTTAAAAGAGGCGCTTGCACACTATCAGCCTCAGCTCTCATTTGAAGACGTCGAACGCGCATGGCGACCACTGTTTTATGTTGCGTGGGCTGATTTCCAACGTTTCGTAAAAGGCTGGAGTCCAGAGCATTGGAAGATTAACCCGTATACTGAGCAGCTGACCCAAGCGGTGGTTCAGCAGTTGGAAATGTCTAAGTAAGCCTCTTCAGTCAGCAAACCAAATTTAAAAACGCCCAATCATTGATTGGGCGTTTTTGATCATTGAACGACTCTCTAGTTTGTCAGGCTGCTGGGTTCCGCTGTACGGGCTGCTACAAGCTGATTAGCAAGTTTGAGCTTATTGTTAAAGCCAGCTTTGTCGATATCCCCCATGACTCGCGCTGGTTCTAACTCACCGTTAGCGGGTGAGTAAAAGAAAATAGCTGGTGGGCCAAACACATTCTTATTGTTGAGCCATGCCATTTGTTCTGGCGAGCTTTCTGTCACATCCAGTTTTATGGTCTGCCACTCTTTCAGTTTTTGGCTGATTTGTTGATCGTTAAACACGTTGGTCTCAATCACTTTACAAGAGACACACCAGTCTGCATAAAGGTCGACTAGCACCTTTTGTTCAGCATTGGCTGCAGCTTGTAATTGCTGCTCTAAGTGAGTGACTGAATCGGTTTTCTCAAAAGACGTGATGGCCATAGGTTGTGCGGACTCTCGGTTCGCAAGCGGGTTGAGAGGATCGGAATTTCCTAGGAAATAACCCACAAATAGAATCAAGCCATAGCTCAGTGGCAATAGTGCAGAAAACTTACGAGTGCGTGCCCAGCCTGGTTGTGCCGCTTCTAGCGCGCCGAAGTGTACACCCGTACCAATAGCAAGGAGCGCCCACAAAATCATAATGATTGATGGGTCAACGAAGCGGCTTAATAAGACGATAGCCACCGCGAGCAGCAGTACACCAAAGACTTGCTTAACCGATACCATCCACGCGCCACTTCTTAACAGTAAGCGTCCGCCGCTAGCACCGATCGCGATAAGAGGAACACCCATACCCAGAGCCATGACAAACAGGGTGGCACCACCAAACATCCAGTCTTGAGTGGTGGATACATAAAGCAATGCACCAGCTAGTGGTGCACTAACACAAGGTGAAACCACTAGTGCAGATATCGCGCCCATCGCGAATACGCTAGCAATTTTACCGCCGCCCAACTTGTCTGAGCCACTGTTGAGTTTCTGCTGCAGTGCGGCAGGGAGTTGAAGCTCATAGAAACCGAACATAGCTAACGCTAGTAAAACGAACACGGCGGCAAAAATGCTGAGCAACCAAGGTTGTTGCATAGCTGCTTGTAAATTGATGCCTTTTGCTAATGTGGTGACCAGAATTCCCGTCATGGCATAACTGGTCGCCATACCCAGAACGTACGAGCTAGAAAGCGCTGCACCTTTCTTGCCTGTCATCGCTTTTTCACCACCTATGATGCTGGCTAAGATAGGAATCATAGGCAGCACACACGGCGTTAGAGACAGGCCTAAGCCAAGCAAGAAGAACACAAGTAGTGCCTGTAATTTGCCTGCTTGAGAGAGAAACGACGACAAGTCATTGGTATCATCACTTATCTCACCTAGCGTTTGAACCAAAGAGTTTGATGGCTTCTCAGGAGCGACGTCTGCCAATGCCTTGAGCGTAGGTAAATCCAACACTAGCTTTTGTGGCAGGTAGCAAAGCCCTTTGTCTGCACAGCCCTGATAGCGGACGGTGAGCTTGCCACTTCCGGTGTAAGGCACGGTAACCGTAAGCGGTTCGTGAAACACCACTACATTGCCGAAGTTAGGGTCTTGTTTTTCTTCACCTGGCAGCGAGTATTGAGGATCTTGTGTCGATAATGAGGACTCTTCTTTAAACGAGAATCGTGATTGGTAAAGATAGTATCCCGGGTGTGTATCAAAGCGGATAACCGCGCCTTGGTCTATGGCTTCCCATGTAACCGGGAAGGCTTCTTCAACTGGAAGAAACTCGCTGTCTTGAGCATGCAAAAAGCTGCTAAACAATAGAATTAACGTGAGTAGGTAGTTTTTCATGAATGCAAAAACTCCGTGCTTTGGTGAATGTGTAATTGATCGTCGATGTAAATAACAGCACTCTCTTCCGGTACTGAAATGTTCGGGTTGAGCGTCAAGGAAGTGCTAAGTACACCCGCTTCCAAAGTGGAAGAAGCTATTGCCGTAACAGACAAAATCTTCTTTTCTACGTCTTGTTTCGACAAAATATGAGACGTGGTTTTGTCGCCGAACTGCATCTGACGTTCACTGTGGGCTGATGTGGTCAGCGCCGCGTCGGTAATCGGAACGGCAAAAAATGGCGTCTTGTTGTCTCTTGGATCCAGAACTGCAATATTGAATGGTGAACCATCTGGCTTTGTACCCAATGCATAGATATCGCCACCAAAATTTACCAACATTGAAGTTGCACCAAGTCGCTTGCCTATCTTTACTGCTTGATCGACCGCGTACTCTTTGATGACGCCACCAAAATCGAAGCGAGTGCGTGGATCTGGGATGTGTAGCCTTGTCCTTTGTAAGTCGACTTCACTTTGTAGATCGACAGTTCCTTCTCGATCCATTGTATCTTCTAGACCTATTGCCTCTTTTAGCTCCCAAGCCTGCTTACCCAGCACGGAAGACAGGGCTTGAAAGGCATGGCTGTGTGACATCTTCGGCTTCTGTTGTAAAAGGTGTTTGATGCTGCCAACAGTGGTATCAAATGTGTCGAATGTCAGTTGGCTTAATCGGTCGAGATGCTCAAAAACTTCCGCAGACTCTGAATCGAGCTCAACTTCACTGGTTGTACGCTGATTGATATGTCGCGTTAGCCATGAATCATCGCTGTAGAAGTTATATTTGCCTTCTAAGCGATGTGTGTTCTGCTCTATCTCATCAGCGATGTTTTTTGCGCACGCCTTTGGGAAGTGGGTCAAATCCAGCGATAAGATCTGTATTTCGCAAGGTACTGTCATGGCATGAAAGCGATGGACAAAGGGCAGCTTAGAATTCATAAGTTGCTCCAACCGCCCACCACTGCGCTTCAAATCCGTTGCTCTGTTCGTAGTAAGCCGCAAGCGCATTTAAACGCACGGTTTTATGGACCTTAACGCTTGCGCCAAGCTCATAAGCATTCGCAGTGAAGTTACCTAGGCGAAGGTCAGAAGTCGCGTAACCTGTCGAAGCAAAAGAAGGATCGGCGCTGCTAGGATCGCGATAGAAATCTGCCGCATCTTGCGTATACCAGAAGTAACCTGGTGCAAGGGTTAGCCACTCACTGACACGCCAAGATAATTTTCCGCCCAACTGATGAGACATAACGCCCCAGTCATCCATGAACCATTTGTATCGAGGTCGGACTTTTATACTGTCTGACAAAGAGTAAAAGGCCTGAAGATTAATACCGCCAGAGACTCGGGTATCTGGTCTAGAGTCTTGCCCCAAGAACACTTCGTCATCATCGATTTTGCCATCGTCGTTAATATCGACTTCGCGAAGCACCGTTAAATAGTGGTTGCTCAAGTAACCGCTACGGTAGCCTGCATAAGCGGTAAAAATGCTGTACAGATTTGGTGTAAAGGTTTGAGATAACCCCGCTTCTAAGCTGCCAGTAAAGATGTCTTCCCAGCTCTGGCTATTAGAAGAGCCAATAACGTATTTGCCAAATGCCTGAGTTTGGTCGAAAAGAGCAGAGCCCCCTAAGCTGTACGAACGGTTTTTAGTGCTATCAGCATAAATCAAACCTTTACCATTGATACCAATGCTCTCGTAATCTTCTTCTTGAGATATATTGCCACCAAAGGTCCATTCATTACGCAGTCTGTCACGGTAGGTGGCACTCAAGCTGAGTGCTTTTCTTGTGTCTTCTAGACCGACTTTCTGAACCTCATAACTGTCACGGTGAGGATCGTAACCCGCACGGATGACTTCGTTAGTTTTGTCTTGAGCTTGCTGAGTTTTCAGGGCGCGATTTATTTTGTCGGCATCCGAAGCAGGAGGCGTCGTAGGGCCCCACGCTGGAGAAGCACCTGAAACACTGTCGTAGCTTATTTCTGCGTTTAGGGTCCAATCTAAGCCGATACTTTTTTCAATCGAAACCATGGTGTCCTTAGCTGAAACTCTGTCGTCATACTCTTCATAGTTCAGGTAATGCACAGAGACGTGATCTTCAGCTAATGCCACATTAGCCACTGCCGCTGCACTTAGCAGCGTAATTGGTAGTTTTTTCATTTTGTTCTTATTTTGTTTTTGAAGTACTGAATATTTTTTTATTGATTGAGTGTTTTTTGTCGATTGAGTTTTTTGGGGCCATTTAATGGTTAGTTACAGCCGCAGCCACCACCGCCAACACCGCTGCCACCCACAGAGCCTTGCTTGTAGGCAAAGACTTTTTCGGAGAACACATCGAATTCAGGCACTGGGCCGCCCGGTTTCATCTCTTTTTGAGCTAGCGTTCCTTTCTCCCAAGGCTTTACCGGCTCAATGCCAAGAAATTCATCGACAAACGCTAACGCTGAAGGCTTGTTAGTCTCTTCTGGCTTTTTCTCTTTGATAACCAGCTGCTTTGCCTTTGGCGTAACCATGTCGATGTTGCGTCTTGTTGCGCTCTTGGTAGTTTGGTTTGAGTGTGTGCCGCCACTGGAGTAAACCGTGCTCGAGATGATCTCTTCTTCTACGATGGGACCATCGCTATTAGTGCTGTTGTTACTGGTTTGCTGTTCAACGGGCTTTTTTCCTAAACCACTCAGGTCGAGTTCAAGAGCGGCGTTTGTGGTCATTGGAATAGCGAGCAATCCAACAAGGGTGGCTTTCATCAACATCACAATTGCACTCCCATTTTCACTAGGTCATCAGTAATGACGTCGCCAATGTGGTTGATTGCGCCAAAGCGAATCTTGATAACCTTGCCTTGGTAGATGTAATACAGTGCAGGCATACCGATAGGTTTAAACTCTGCGATCAATGCTTGCTCTGGATCGTTGACTACTGGGAATTCCAATCCGAGTTGCTTTTGAAACTCAAGACCAACTTCAACATCTTCATCGACATCAACGCCTTTGAATGTCACTCCGGTGCCTTTAAGTTCTTTGTAGAGTTGGTTTACTTCTGGAAGCTCTTCTCGGCAAGAAATGCACCACTCAGCAAAGAAGTCGACAATGGTGAGCTCCTCGTTGTTGAGTTGCAGTTTCTTGATAACGTCTTGCGATAAAGCATCGCCTTCTTGATAAGCCAATGCAGGTAAAGAAAGGCACAGCGCCAATAACGCTAGGGCTCGTGTAAACATGTGTTTCTCCATATGGTTTTTAATTTATCTGTTTTAAATTCGATGCTTTTGAATCAAACGCTTTGTTTGAATTAGCGAGTGAGTCGGATGCTTGCCGAGTATTCAACCGCCAAAATGTCGGAAAAGTACTTGTCGAGTTGTGTCGTGTTGGTGGCACTGAATACGCGTAAAGGATTTCCTGCACAGTTCTCGAATTGAGTAATTCGAGATGGGCTGACGCCATAGCCGATGAAATTCATTTCAATGCCGTATTGCTTGATAGCCGTCGTGCAGAACCCAGCGTTTACCAGTTGATTGAACGCGTCTCCTTCGTCAGCGCCATCGGTGAATAACACCAGTTTTCTTCTGGTCTCGGGGACAGTGCTAACCTTCATTCCCCATGCTTGTTGCCAACTTGGGATAAGCTGTCTTACTCCCCATACCAAACCTTGATAAGAGCGAGTACCGCCATTTGCAGTTAGGCTGTTTATCGAGTTTTGGACGCGGGAAAAGACGTTGGTCAAGGGCAACATTGGTGAGTCTTGATTGCAGTCGCTTAACCACTTACTTGGCGGTGTAAACTTCACAGGTCGCTCTGAATGCAGCGTCGCAAGGTTATCTACGGTCAGCGCCGCAGAGAAATCGCCATTACGATAGCTAAGTCCATCGATACAGTAGATTCCGGCCGCTTCTTTGGATAACCAAAGGGGGCGATGTGTTGCAACTCCAGAATCGAAAGGAACGATTGAAATACTTACTGAATCTAAATCGTTAGCGTTATTGCTCTGAGATTGAATCGTATTCAATGCCTTGGACAAAATAGATTTTAGTGACGACATGTTTGAGCCCATGGATCCAGATACGTCGAGCACTAGTACCAACTCTGTTGGAATCGCAGAGTGTTTGCTTTCAACCACCCCCTTAAAGCCTCCACCTGTTGCAGTCACTTTTTGGTCATCGCGTCTATAACTGAAATGAGGCAATAACGGTGTAACGGAGTAACCTAGGCTAATTCGACACTCTTGGTTTTTCGGTGTTAATCCACTTACACCTTTTAGTGTCGGGTGATAGTAATCTTGGTATGCGCGCATCATTCTCAGAGTCGCCTCATCAGCAAAAGCACAAGCTAATGCGGCAGAGTCAGCGGCTTGCGCGGCTCGATTAGAAACCATCACTTGCGCCGATATCATCAAAGTGCCGACGGCGATAAATAGTGCAGGGGTCAGCAGTGCCAAGAAGGAAAGGGTGATCGAACCTTTTTGCTGACGGGGCAGGCCGATAAACATTGAGTTAACCATAGTGCTTACCTACAACTACTGATGAGCTTTTTAAGCTTTTTGGAAGAGTGAGCCGTTCGTAGCTAAATGGTGTCTCCACGCATAAGGTCAGCTGAACCAAGGTGGACGGTCTTCCATCCAACGCAGGATCGCCGCTGCCCACAATGAGCATGTCCGTAAGCTGTTCAATCGATCGATCACTTTGGCAGTCGCTTCCCGCATACAGATGTTTGTATTCCCACGTTGAAGTAGCAATATCAAAGACACGACTTTCAAGTAAAAGTCCAATATCGCCACGGACAATGCTACTCGGCAGGTAATTTTCAGCGAGTACGATCAATGGACCTTTTAGAGTCTCGGGTAAACCATTCTTACCTTGCTCAGGTTTGAGTTGAGTTGAAGAAATCGCATTCACTAGGTTGTAGGTAACATTGTCTAACTGAGTCTGCAGGCTGAATAAGCGGTAGACAGCAACGAACCCCCACAGAATGATCATCATCGCGAGTACGACAAATGGGAATTCCACGGCTGCTGATCCCGCTTGTTTTTTGGTGTGTGTGTTATTAACCGTCATAACTCACCAATACCTTTCTTTCCAAGGTTGTCATTTGGCCGGTACGTTCTAAAAAACGAGTTGAAAGGCTAGGCAGTAGAGCGAATGAAAATGCGTAAGACACCGTGTATTCCCCCAATACTGCTTTGCTTATCGGTGCCGCTTTTCTGTTAACTAAGTCCGGTAGGTTTTCAACGTACAAAGGTTGAGACAACTTGATCTTGCTGCGTTCGATCAGTGGGAAACTGTCGATAGTGTCGATGAAAACTTGGTTTGATATGGGACCAAATGGTTGAGTTTTGACTTCTCGAGCACCAGCATGAACGGCGACATCGAAGATGATGTTGACTAGCAGCAAGCGGCAGATCTCAAAGAACCCAAGTATCAGCAATAGAAACGGTAGGGTGATCATTAGAAACTCAACGCTATTCGCACCTTTCTGACGAGAGAGCATTATTGTTCTCCTCGATCAGCGTGAGCGGCTAGGGCTTGGTAATACAAGCTATTGTTAGCGTATTCCGGTTGCGATAAGTGTTCACGAGCGATTGCTTTTGCAGACTCGCTGTCACCAGAAAGTGCGTAAGCCAAAGCAAGGTTGAGCTGGAGTTTTACGCTAGCTTCACCTCTGACAAAGATCGGGTGCAGAATACGAATCCCTTGATCTGGTTTACCATCGAGTATCCAAGCCATAGCGAGGTTGTTTCGGTATTCGTTGCTTGAAGGCATTAAGCTAAGCGCATTTGAGTAACACTCTCTGGCTTTGGAATACTGCTTATTGAGCGAGTAACTGACTCCTAAGCTATTTTGAGCAACGTCATCGGAAGCTTCTAGTCGAACAGACTCTTCAAGAGCCGAGGTCGCTTGTTCAAGCTCACCTAAAGCTAACCATGAACGGCCTAACTCACGGTAAATCGCATTGGATTGATTAAGCTCGATACCACGCTTTAAGTAATGCAGTGCTTCGTCATAACGACTGGCTTGATTAGCTGCGGAGCCCATCAACAGCAGTAACTGCGGGTCATTGGGCTTCGATACCAACATTTTTCGGTAGAGATCCATGGCGCTCTCTGGCTTACCATTCATTAACGCAACTTCTGCCACCTTCATGTTTTCGGCGGTATCTTTTTCAACGTGGTTGGTTGATTGACAGCCGAACAATATCAGCGACAAAAAGAATAACGGGATGGTTCTCATAAGCCCCCCAGAGTTTGTGTAAGAGACAACATGATTGGCACGACGATGATGCCCACCACAGGTAGCATGATGAAAACCACCAAAGGGAATGACATTTTGGCTGGTATTTTCCCCACCCACTCTTCCAGTTCTAAGAAGTGGTATTGACGGCTATCTGAAGCGATCAGTTTGAGGGCATCAGCGATAGGCGTACCGTATTGCAGCGCTTGGTTCATGGTAGTGACAACGTTGTTGATGTCAGACAGTTGGACACGTTTGTCTAAGTTGTTGAGTGCCGTTTGTGGTGAATCGAGAACAGAGATCTCAGTTGCGGTTAACAGCCATTCTCGTGACAAGGCAGGGGAGATCGAACGCATCTCTTCACCAACGCAGCGAAATACCGCTTCGAGTGTTAAGCCAGATGCAACACACACCACCATTAGGTCGACGGCATCGGGTATTACTCGGCTGATCTGCATTCGAACTTGGTTCACTCGCCATTCAAGAATGCGATCGAATAGAATGCCGACCACGATGCCGATAGCAATACACTCTGCCGCCGAATTCATCGTTAGCACTGGAATGCGAGTGGCGTACCAAGTAACAGCACCTACGGTCATGGTGATTAATCTAAGCCCTAAAAAGTACATCTCTGCATTTGGGTTAAGCCAACCAATCAGAACTAGCTTTTGACGTCGAGATTTCTCACCTTGGAAACGCCACTTACTCGACGTGTTTTTATACTTTGAGGAATAGCTTGATACGTGATTCAGTCGCTCAGCTACCACGTCTCGTTTGAACGAAGATAGGTGTGCGATCAGCGTGAGAAGCAGAGCGAATCCCAACAGCAACATGGCAACATACATCATGATGAGAACCTCTTATTGCGAGTCAGAGCATTCAAAATTAAGGTGCCGATACTGATGCTGATTAGTGCATAGGTCAGCACTCGTTGGCCCAGTTCAGTGTTAAACAGCTGCTTAATCATGTAGGGCTCAATTAAATAGATGCCACCTAGCAACCCTATGGGTAAGACAGAGAGAAATAACGCTGTGATACGAGGCTCTGAGGTTAAGCTCTTCACCTTCTTTCTCATCGCTCGGTTGTCATGCATGGTTCGGCTTAAGCTATGAAGAATGTCGCGCAGTTGACCACCATTCGATTGGTTAAGGATCAGTGCAACAGAGAAATAACGAAAGCTGCTGTAAGGAAGACGAATGCACGCATCATCGAGACTCTGGCGAAGACTAAGGCCAAGCGCGAGATTATCGCGAAGGTAAGAGAACTCGCGCCCTAACAAACCAGGTTGCGTTTGTGCCACTTGATCAATCGCTTGTGGGATAGATAACCCTGCTGAAACCGCTCTAGAAATCAATCCAAGGACGTTGATGATGTCTTTTTCAAACTCTTCTACTTGTCTCTTTCTGCGATAAAACACTATGGCACAGGTACATATGAGCCACAGCCCAACTGCTGCAATCAATCGAAGATGTACTGGAAGCTCTGGTACTAACAGGTAACCAGCAACTGGAAAGCCAACAATCATTGAGGCGATGAAATACTTATCCCAAACAGGCAGCAAGGCATTGATTCGCAGGAAGAACGCATGCAGTTTGTTGGTGCGCTGATGGCTCGACTTTTTGATAGAAACGTCTGCAGGGCTTGCTTTGTATGAACCAGATACCAAGGACAGGCGCTTATTAACAATGGCTTGTTTTGAGTTGAGCTTTATTAACCAAACCGTAGCCAGTAGCGCAGAAATAGTAAGAACAAGAATCATCCGGCTTCAAGCTCCATTGCCACCCTTAGTTGAGCGTCTAGCTGGTGATATTTCGCTTTTTCGTTGAAGCTTGGTACGCACTTGGCACTCTTATATTCACCAATTAGGTTGCCTTGCTGGTCTTCCGATAGCGTTTTAAAGGCGAACAGTTCTTGAGTGACGTATTGCTCGCCCTCTAATCCTTGTACCTCGGTTATTGAAACAATGCGCCTTTTGCCATCACGCATTCGTTCTACTTGGATAACCACATCAATGGTGTCGGCGATTTGGCGACGTAGTGAAAAGAGAGGCAGCGTTGCCTGGCTCATCATTAGCATGTTTTCCATTCGCACCAGTGCATCCGTTGCAGAGTTGGCGTGAAGTGTACACAGCGAACCATCGTGACCTGTGTTCATTGCTTGCATCATCTCAAAGGCTTCATCGCCACGAACTTCGCCTAAAATGATGCGATCTGGTCGCATACGTAGGGCATTTCGTACTAACTCTCTTTGAGTAATCGGCGTTAAACCTTCTGCATTGGCTGGGCGAGTTTCTGCACGCACCACATGGGGTTGTTGCAGGCGCAGTTCAGCTGTGTCTTCAATGGTGATGATTCGCTCTTGAGGCGAGATGCTGAAAGACATCGCATTAAGCAGGGTGGTTTTACCTGCACCGGTACCACCCGCGACAAGAACGTTGAGACGAGAGCGAACGATAATATCAATAAGCTTAATCATCGAATTCGACATCGCACCAAACTGTGCCAATTGGCTCAGTGTCAGCTTCTTTTCATTGAACTTACGGATAGAGATGTAGGTTCCATCAAGCGCGAGCGGTGGGATCATGACATTGACACGGCTGCCGTCGTCTAGCCTTGCATCAACTAATGGGTTCGATTCATCGATTCGTCGACCCACTTTGCTCACGATGCGTCGCGCTAAGTTGAGAAGCTGCTCTTCATTACGAAATTGGACCGTGGTTTTTTGCAGTTTGCCTGAACGCTCGACGTAAACTTCACGGTAACCATTGACCATGATGTCAGTGACCGTTTGGTCTTCAATCAGTGGTTGTAGTGGTCCCAACCCTAGAAATTCATTTAAGAGCTGTTCTACAGAATGAGTCACATCCTGATGACCGAGTGGTAGCTGCTTAGAGACCACAATTTCCGATACCATTTCTGAAATTCGAGCTTCAAGATCGGACGCACTTAAACTCACAACCGCTGATGGATCGATTGCCTTGATGATCTCTTCATGAATCACATGATAATGATCACGTAGCGAAGGAGCGGATGTTAACGTTTCATGCAACCGAGCTTGGTTGACTTCAATCGGATCAACCGTGTTTGCTTTTTGACCAAACATTATGCACCTCGCTTCCAAAAACGGCGGCTGCTTTGCTGCGATTCACCTGTGATTAATTCAACCAAAGAATTGAATGCCACTTTCACTTTCCTGTTGCCTTTGTGGGCAGGTTGACCAAGTGATGACTTGCTCAAAAAGTGGTTTGGGGAGAACGGAATGACAACGTCTACCGGTACACCTAACGACTTTTTCACATCGTTAACTGAAATCATTGAGCCTGAATCAGACTTGGTGTGATTGAGCACAACAAGCGTTTGGGAGTCGGTTTGATTCTGAAGTCGTTTGATGATCTGGCCGGCATTGCGGATAGAGCCGAGTGTAGGTTCAACGACAATCACTCGGATATCGGCACTTTTCAGTGCGTCAAAGCCCACTTGATCACGCAAAGAGTAAGTTGGGATATCCACTAATAGGTAGTCTGAGTTTTGTAGGCAAAACTTGGTAAATTGGTCTAAAGCGCTCTTTTGTGGCCAAAATGGTGTGGCATCTAAAGGTAGATAGCCAGTAAAGAGGGTGTGCTTTGCAGATACGCTGATCCCACTACGTTCGAACACTAACGGGTCTAGTCTCTCTGGGTATTGTAAAAGCTCGATCAATGCTGAGTTCCCCTCAACATTAAGTAGCAGATCTAAATCGCCCATTGAAAAGTCTAGGTCTAGACAAGCCACTTTCTTGTTGAGCTCCGCAAGTTGCTGTGCAAGGGTTGCAGTAATGGTGCTGCTGCCTGAACCACCTTTTGCACTGACAACCGAGATGACTTTTTCATTTCGTTTTTCGCTGCTGTTTTGTAAAGCTGCGAAAGAAACGTGTTCCAGATCTTGTGGAGTCACAGGAGGTACTAGGTAGTCACTCGCGCCTGATGCCAGCATGCCACGGTAGATGAAAATTTCATCTGAGTGGCCAATAGCGATAACTTGACAACCTGTACGCTTAATCAAGCGCTGCACGGCTTGTTTCGACTCTGCCAGCTCACAATTCAACACATCGAGAAATACTGTCTTGATGCCATGCTTCAGCACGTGTCGCACTACGTCGTCTTCTTGATTTGAAGAGACAGTGATGTTGTGAATACCAAAGTCATTCAGTGTGTGCGAAAGCGCTAGGGTATCAAGTTGCTCAGACGCTGCGATCAGTACCGTTAACTGGTGTACTTGATTCATAGCGAACCTCCTTGCGTGGTCGTCGAAGAACCATTATTTGTCTGTTGGCTTTGGGCTGGTGGAGCAAAGTAGTTATCGATACTAGACACGGCTTTCTGCCCTTGAGAACCACTGATCGGTTGACCGACGATTAGGTCTTTAGGGTTGGCGACCATTTGTGCAAGCGCGTTGGCATTTGCACACCCAAAATTGCGCTGAGTGCGGTAGGCGTTGAGCGTGGTTCTTGGCGTTTTACCCGCGTCACAGGCTGTGACTTTAGCGCGGTAAGATTCGACTAAAATAGTGATGTCGCCTTTACCTTCTGTTGCTTCGTCTGCTACCCAAATTTGTGATGGATAGAGGCCTGATTCGATAAGGTGAAGCCTTACTTTCTCGAGCTGTTTTTCACCTTTCGGCGTCGTTTTTTCTATTTTGATCATCAAGCTACTCGCGCTGCCTCGACGAGCGATAAAGTCAGAAAGATCCGCCTTTTCCTGAGCCGACAGTGTTTTCCCGGCAAGCGTTAGAGAGAACTTGTTAGTCACAGACACCACATCGACAGATGGTTGCTGAGTGGTTGGCGTAGGTGCGCATCCCGCAAACACAAATAGGGCAGGGAGCAATAAAGATAATTTATTCATGATGTCCTCAGTAATAGAACCCGTTGTCACCCAGCAAGCGAGGCTTGTGGTTGTCGGTGTATGTGTCTTGGTCGTGTGTTCTTTTACGTTGAATTCTTGGCCACGCTAGAAGGCGTTCTACATCGCTTAGTGGAATGAGACCGTCGGTTGGTAGCTGCATTGAATCTGAACGAGTTGGTTGCACTAGGTAAGCCGTGACAATGATGATCAACTCTGTTTCTCGGCGAGTGAATTCAGTTGAGCGGAACAGACTTCCTAGTACAGGTATCTCCGCGATAAGCGGCACTTTTTGCAGTTGTTCAATGTCTTCTGACTTCAATAAGCCGCCCAAGGCAAAGCTCTGTCCACTGGCTAATTCGATGGTGGTCGCTGCACTACGGGTAGTAAAAGAGGGGAAGTTAGTTCCGTTTACCACTTGTTGGTTTTCGATAGAGACGTTACTGACCTCTGGGTTCACCTTTAGACTGATGCGATTTTGGCTGAGCACCGTTGGCGTAAAGTTGAGTTTTACCCCGAAGTCTTTGTACTCGATTTGAGTCGTATCAGCAGTGATCAAAGGCAATGGAACCTGACCACCCACCAGAAACTCAGCGTCTTCGCCGGACATCGCCGTCAAGTTAGGCTCAGCCAGTACAGACATCATGCCGTTTGTCGCTAATGCATCAATCAGTGCGGTAATGCTTGGTTTACCCCAGCTGCTGACATTCGGCAGTTTAGAGAATGAAAACTGTCCAACACCACCTGCGATAGAGCCCCACTTGATCCCCAATTTGTTCGAAACATTTCTCGATACCTCAGCGATTTTCACTCGAATGTTGACCTGGTTTGGCATGGTGACAACCAATTGATTGATCAGCTCATCTTCATTGGATAGCATTGGCTGATCTTTAGTGGTCGTATTGCTACTACCTGCACCGTTTTGAGTGTTTGAGCTTTCTTGTTGCTGGGTTTGGTCAACAATAGGAGACAGGTAGCCTTTCGCTAAGGACACGATATTATGCGCCATCATAGGTGAAGGCACTTGCCCTTTTAGCCATAGCTTTCCACCCAGAGATTCCGCGTTTACGGACGCTTCTGGGAACTTGTTTTTGACCAAGTCATTGAACTCGCGGCTGTTGTGAGTCACGCGAATCTTATTGGTATAAATGACTCGCTCTTGCTCGTTCAAAACAGTGATAGTGGCACTACCAGCTCGCTTACCAAATACCATTACCTTGGTGTTGGTTAAGGTCTGGTAATCCGCAATATGGGTGCTAGAGATGAAAATCGACTTCGCTTTTTCTGGTAAGCGAATCATTTTTGCCTCATTGATTGTCACATCAAGCGCAGATGCTGCTGACGCAAAAGAGAGGCACAGGCTTGATAGCAGGAGAATCCCCCACCAACGACAGGTACTAGCCATTGTTATCAGCTCCGGTTTTATTGTTGATCGTTTTGTTGTCGGCTCTAAATTCCACCAAACCAACGTCAGGCAATACCTGAGTTGTGTCTGGTGAGATGGCTTTCAGCGTCGCTGAATTTGCGTGCTGAGTTTGATTTGGGTCTTCGTTTTGTCCGCGTAAGACAAGCGTTAACTTGCCCAATTGCTTAGCCAAAACAACTTGGTTTGCTTGCTCGGGTGTTACCTCTAAAGAGACACTGCTGTCGTCAGGGATACCGTTTTCATAATGATTAGATTCGCGGGCCTTTTGATAAGATTCAGCCGTTTGCTTGTCATTAAATGCCAAGACTCTCACATCATGAGCGATCGTTGTGACATACAAACCCTGCGATGAATTGCCATAACGAAGCAGCTCACCATCTTGTGAACCGAGCAGGAGAATATCTACGCGGTCGCCCGGCTCAATAAAGCCCGAATTTGATGTCACCTGATCAACAGGCACTGAGATAGCGCGATAACCTGGTTGTAGCTTTAATGAAAGCGAGTAGCCGCCTTCTGGCTCGGTAATATCCGCTTTCGACAATATCGAGTCTTTGACAAGCTTGGTACGCGCAAGCCCCGACATAGAGTGATCAGCAGAAATATCTTCTGGTGTCACATGGTCGATGTAGTTTTCCAACTCTTGTTGTGGAACCTCTTTCCATCGGAACGAGTTTGGTGTGTAGGCTTGACCTATCTCTATCGTGCGAGTTGGAACCAACACTTTGACCGTTTGCTTAACGGCTTGTTTAGAAGAAGTGGTCGCAGACTCGCTATTGGTTTGGCTCAACAGTAAAACGGATATTCCGAGCACCGAGCAAAATAACGACAGCAACATGAGTCGCTTGGCAGTCATAACTATTCCTTTAATTTGCAATAAACGGGCTTACTCTGAGGCTTGTTGTGCGTCTTTTAGTTTTTCGACTACAGTACCGTAGGCGTCACTGATAGCTTCTGTTAGCTCACCGTTCTCACCGCCAACAAAATTGAGTAGTACAACTGCCATTGCTGCTGCGAGAATGGCGTATTCGATTGCGGCTGCACCGCGTTGCTTTTTCTTGTTCAACATTTCTTGTTTCCTAGATGAAAACAGCCTCAGCAGAGGCTGTTGTAGTAATTAAAAAGAGGTTTTAGTGCTTATTTGGCAACAAGTCGGTATAGGTAGCGGCCGTCGTAACTTTGAGTACCAACTTGGCTCTCATCCATGGTTGTCATATTCAAACCGAGGACACGACCATAAGGAGCGGGATCGCTGGTGATATAGGAGCTATGGTTGGAATAACCTCCACCAGTGACTTCGTTAAACTCAAAGACATCCGTATTGATAGGAAGTAATCCATACAGCTCTGCTTTCGATGGGTAGCGCCAGCTCGCTTTGCCACACACCTTTTGTGTATTTCGTGTTGAAATTAAAGGTGTTACCTCTACGTATTTCTTGAAACGACTGCTGTCTCCGTTGGTAAACAGTTGCCAAACGAGCTTACTGTCCGTGTCTTGTGCGCAAATTGCATTTTGGCGATCGGCTACTACGTGCCCTTGCATATCTAGGTACTGGTATGTTGTCGCTTTTTCTCTAACCAGACGTCCTAAGATGACTGCATCTTCAGTACCACCAACTTCCGAACGACGGACATCTTGGTAGTTGCGCTCAGAGCTGTAGTTTGTGATGTATTGTTTGGTGCCCTTTGTTTGATTCGACCAGTAGTAAAAAATCACGCCACCGTAATAGCTAGATTTGTCATACTCAGGATCCAGCCCTCGGTGATGAGGGAATGCATCGGTATCGATTGTGATGGTCGAGTTTGAGCTAGAGATTGCTTTAGTTTGTAGTGAAAGTAGCTGAGACAGCGCTGGTACTTTCCAATCATTGAAGCCACATAAGTTCACATCATTAGTGCTTTCTAGCAGGCCGTTACTGCCTAATACACTCGCTACACCAGAGGCCGAAGCGTCATAAGCAAGATCGTCAGCACCTTTTGGTCGACCGTCTTTGAGCAGTGTCCAAACTCGGCGTTTGCCAGTGATGTTAGTGTCCTCAACACAACGCCAGCCTTGTTGGTAGGTAGTGCTTTTTGGTAGGTAGTTGCCTAATTCGTCCAATTTAGCGAAGCGGCTGCTTACGGTCGCATCTGCTTGAGAAACGCTAAAGCCATTGTCTTTTGCTAGTTTCAGTCCATCTTTTGCTAGCACTTTTGATTGTACTAGGTTGTGGATTGTGGCCGTCGTGTTCATCTCAGTGACAAACTTCTGGAACAATGTACTTAGGGTGGCAAACTCCGAGCCTAGCGTTTGTGTTGATGTATTCAGCTCGCTTACGAACGAATTAACCATTCCATATTGATGCTCGAGGTCTGAGATAGCCTTGTACAGGTCTAAACTTGCCTGGTGAATATCCTTAGCCAATGACGCTGAGCTTAGTGCGTTGGTTGAGCTTGATAGAGTTACGGACTTTTGCTGCATGAACGCCAACTTTTGAGCAAATTCAGAACCAGAGACTAATGCGCTTAGTACAACGGTGTTTTGCTCTAATTTAGCGACTTGCTCCTTATACGCTTTGACCTTGTTAATGAATTCAAGGCTTTCAGCATCAGTTCGGCTTTGAGCAACAGATGCTTGAAATTCAAGAGCTTTTAGCTTTAGCTTCGTATTCTTAAGATCATCTGACCATGGTTGGGTCAAAGCCTGCAGTTCTGCTACTTTAGCTTTAGCTTCCGTTTCTAATGCAGCGTAACCTTTGCTCTTAGATTGGTTGGCGGTTAGCCAGGTTTCTAAATAAAGCTCCGTAGCGTTAATCTTCGTATCTTGTGTACTCAGAAAGGCGGCTATTTCAGTCGTAGCGCTATCTACACCAGTGAGTAACTCTGCACCTGATGGCAATTGCCATTTAGCGTATGCGTATTTGGAGTAATACTGCTCAACAGATTCTTGGCCTTTGTTGATAGTGACAGCGACGCCATTTTTATCCGCTAGCACATTCACTGACTGATTCGATACCAAGTAACCACTTCTTAGATTTGATGGCAGTGTTGCAGGATCTCTCTGCGATAACGTGATCACTTCACTAGTATCTGGAAGCGTCCAACCAGTGATATCACAAGCAATCAGTCGAGCGACTTTATCGAAGGCGGTATCGGTTTCTGAAGAGAATCGCTCCGCCCAAAACGTCGGCTCCCCTTGCCCTTTATCATCGTATTCAGCAATACAATTGAGCGAGTACGTATTCCATGATCCACCGTAACCAAAATCAGCAGCTTGTGAACGGGTTTTCATTGGTACGAATTTTAGGGCGGTAAAGCGACTGCTTGCTGCTGTTGCCCAAAGCGTGTCGCTGGTTGAGTTTGCGACACCTTCTTTCGCATGTGCTTTTAGTCGGATACCGACATTAGCCTTGTCATATGCTTCAGGGCCAATGAACTGTGGATTTGAAACCGCAGGGTGCCAGGTCAGGCCTTTGTCGTTGGTGAATTCATAGTATTCGGCTTCATCAAAGCGAACAGATTGACCATCAACGTTAGCCGTTAAGTAGTCCCATTCAAAACCATTGGTCTTGATTGGGTTTGAGCCTGTAAAAGTGTTGGTTATCTCAGGCGATGTTGGTGCTGGAATCTCAAACACTTTGGTGAAGGCTTGTGCGGTTAATGCTGCTACGCCATGAGGCATGCCATTCGTCGGGTTTTGAGCGACGCGCAATTGAACCTCACCGATACTCTTGTCGACGTTACCGATCACAACCGGTTTTGCGGTGACTTTAGTCCAAGTAGAACCTGAGTCGAGCGTGATTTCGAAATGCTCTGGTTGTGTGAATTCGCCAAAGTATGTCCAATCTAGCGTGTTGTCTGTATCGTTCACCACTAGGCCCGTTGGAGCAGTGGGTGCTGATGGACGAACGGTAAACGCAGCATCATTTGTCAGCTCTGATCCACTAGGACGACCGGTAATTGGATCTCGTTTGACTCGCACTTGAATTGAGTCAATAGCGTAAGCTTGATCGTTTAATTGATAAGGTTTCTGAGTAACCGTTGCCCAACCCGTGTTGAGTACATTGATCTCGTAATCCGCAGCTTCTGAGAAGCCTGTTACGAATGCCCAATCAAATGTGTCTAACCCATCGTGAGTGATTGGAGATGTTGGTGCCGATGGCTTGTCAGGTGTCACCGAATATGGCTTATCTGAGCATAGCGTTTCACCAGGATCATGTTGAGGGTCTGTTCCTGCTTTCACTCTCACACAGACTTGTCCCTTAGCAAACGTCTCATCTGGGATTGCTTGTGGGTTGCTAGTTACCGGGCTAAATGTAAGACCTCTGTCTAGTGAGTATTCGTAGAAGTCTTTGCCTGCAAACTCTGTAACTTCTGTCCACGCAAACGTGTTTTCAGCATCATCAATAATCGGCAGGGTTGGCGCAACAGGCTGGTTTTCTGAGCGAGTGAAAGCCGTACCAATCACTAGTGGATTGCCTGCGGGGCGAGCATCTTGCACATTGGATTTTACACGGATAGAGATGCTGTTAGCCGGAAGTGAAACGTTGCCAACCACATAGGGAAGTTCAGTGACAGTATTCCAACCGTTACCTAGATTAATCTCGTAGAAAGATGGCGCATCATACCCAGAGACCCAAAGCCAGTTGATCTGATTAGTGCTGTCGTTTGCAAAGTCCAGTACAGGTTTTACTGGTTGCGCCGGGGTTACTGTCATCGGTTTGTCTGACATAGCACTTAAGCCGGTCGGGTGACCTAGGGAGTCGTCCTTCGCGATACGTACTTTTAGATGCCCAACTGGAATATCTAAGTCTTGAATGCGTTGAGGTTTTTCGGTTGCTTTTACCCAGTTAGCACCGTTATCTAGAGAGTACTCGTAAAGAGATAATTCATTAAAAGAATCGACCAGCGCCCAATCGAATTCGTTGCCCGCATTGTCCACGGTGACCCAAGCGGGTGCTGCTGGGACTGTCGTAAGCGTAAATGCTTTGTTTGAAAGAAGCGGTTTACCTGCCGGGGTATTACGTGCACTAGAGGCTGCGACTCGAACCTGAATAGCGCCTTTATCGAATGCCTGTTCTCCAACCACGATCGGTTTGCGAATGACAGTCGACCAGGTGCTACCGGAATCTAAGGAATATTCGTAATCTGTGTTTTGGTTGAATCCACGCACAAACTGCCAGTTGAAAGTATCTGATGCATCATTGACTTTACCGTGCTTGGGCGCTGGTGGCTTAACCACGATTTCACTGCCGTCGATATCTTCTTGCGAGACTTTGAGCTGCTCTCGGTACTCCTTGCCGAGTTGCTCTAGAGCACTGTCTGTCCCAGACGCACCATGTGAAAGTCGATCTGTTTTGGCTTTGAACTCGACCAAATCAAGATCAGCAAGTTTATACATTGCACCTTTACGGGCGTTAACTTGGTCGACACCTGCGTCTACCGAAGCTTTTTGGGCTTCTTGCAGTACGCGAGTCACACCGCGCGCAAACATATGCACTTCACGGCTTTTTGCTGAATTTGAAGAAGAGTAATCACCCAATGCTAGGCTTTTGTCGATCCCTAGGTCGTTAGCAACAAGCTCAGTTGCATCATCGAAACTGATACCGCTGGTCTTTGACACACTGGCAATCAGTGAGGTAACCGGGCTTACGACGTCCGAGTTGTTGCTTGGTACTTCTAAGGTAAACCCAGACTCAATTGCTTGGTTGGGGGAGTCCATATCTACGGTTATGCCTGCTACGGCTTCAACCAGCACTTTGTATTGAGCCAGATCATCGTCGACATCAAGTTGGAATTGTCCTTTGGCGTCCGTTGTCGCAATGTCTCCATCGGCAGAATCACACATCGCATTGCCATTTTTGTCTAAACAGACCTTGGCTTTGTGCAAATAACCATCTAACGCTATACCTGAAATATTCGAGGATTTTGGCTGAGTTTGTGACTGGCTAAGCTTGGGATCTGAGTCTGCACCACCACAAGCAACAAGCATTGTAGAAACGAGTGAAATACCCGCCAATTTGTATGGATTCCTTACCACTTGAACTCCAAAGATTTATAAATTACCCGCTAGAAAGGCTGAGAATATTAATTTAAATGATAGTAGTTATCAATATCATTTGATCTTTTATTTGGTTAAGTGATTTAATAGCAAAATAAAATACTACTCATACAACAATAAATTAGGTGAATCGGTCGAAAAAATGCGCAATAAATTTTTAGTATGCAAATTGTCACTAGCTATATCTAGTGCCCTAATGGTCGCAGGGTGTGGGGGGAGTTCTGATGGAGAGAATCCAGTTGGAGCGACCACTTCAGGCCATGCTTTTCAAAGTTCATTAGTATGTGCTGATGCAGATCTGAATGGTGTATGCAGTGAGCAAGAAAAACTCATTACAGACGTTTCCGGGTATGCACAACAGAGGCAATATGATGGTGCAATTTTAACCGCTTCTCCTGGTATGGAGCTGGTGACGCCTTTCACTACTTTGATTCATAGCGAGATGATGTTTAATCCAACGATTAGCAACGATATAGAAAAGGCTAAAGCATCGCTTCAAAGTAAATTAGGTGATCATGTCGGTGTGAATTTTGCCTCATTAGACACAACGTATGGACCTAAAGATAAGTCTAATGTGTTGCTAAAATCGCTGAAAAAAGCACAAACTGACGGAAAGCAAGCTGCATACACAAATATTGCCCATGCTCTCGACCTCATGATCGAGCATAAAACGCTAGACCTATCAGATGTCGATGTCGCTGGCACTGCTTCAAGGCACTTGCAAATAGAGGATGCTCTGGTTGTTCGCGGGTCACAATCGGTGCCAGAATTCTCTGGTGCCAAATCTATCGCTCTGAATCCAGCGAGTAGTCAGATAGTGTTTCTAACGGCGAATGATGTCGTGATGCAAATCGATAGCTCTTCACGTAATAAGCCAGTGACTCTTGATAATGGTTTGGCGTCCCAAGCTAATTCTGGCTTGATTAGTATTCGTTCTCATGACGACGATTACGACGATCATGATGACGATGACGATGACGACGATGATGACCACCATGGAGGCGGAACTGGTGGCGTAGAGATACCGGTAGAGTCTAATGAAATCATTCAGTTAGTACCTACATTGAATGGTAGCCAAGCCTATAAAGTTTATAAGCCTACGTCTTACGCCTCACCGACGGAGAGTGATATTTGTAATAATAAAGGTGCCAACGGCATATTCTTATCGAGTCTAACGAGTACCAATAATAATAGTGGTGCAAAGGCGTTTAAGATTGATACCTACAGTAGCCGAAGCGGAGGAACGCTGCCGCCAATTCCTACGCCGAAACCTAAACCTGCTGAAACTCCTGATTCTAGTCAATCATGTATCAACGATAACTTTACAAAAGTGATTCCACTGCTGCAAAGCGGCTCGTTATTGGCAGTTAAAAATACTGGTAGTTCGATTTACTCGCAGCAAGAGGTTAGGTTACTAAGTGCTGACAAGTTAGCGATGAATAATTGGCGCCACGCACTCAAGTCCTCTTCGCCTCAGATCATGCCATCTTACGACCAAAGTGAAGCTTTGATTGTTTATAAGAATTATTTTTCGAGCGCCAATTTAGCGGCTGAGGTTATTAACACAACTAACTTATCCACCAAGATGACGATTGATAAGTTGAACCTGAAAGCAGCCAATATTGTAGCGAACCAGCAAATTTTGTTGGGGCTAGACAGTAACAAGCTTGAATGGGTTTCAAACTCGATTCAGCAAACGGTACTTGGGGAGTTGGATGTCGATTCCACCATCAGTAAGATAGCAACATCGAAGGATGGCAAAATAAGTGCGGTTGCTACAGCGAACATTCTCTATATCGTTGATAACACAAATAGAACCTTGGTAGTGAAAGAGGTGTTGAGCAGTTCGGCAATCAACTCTTTGTATGTATTGGCTGAAAAAGTGATTGCGCTGACTTCTTCAGGAGTAGATTACTATCAATTCCGAAATATTAGTGGTCCAGCTCTTAAAGTTGGCAGCCAACTGGTAACAAAAGAGCTCCTAAAAAAATGGGAAGACAGTGGAAACTCAAGCTGGAACTCTACTAACTTGGGCTACATTCTTTCTCAAACAGGAACAGAAAGTAGCATTTCTGATAAATTCAAAAATGTTAACCTTTCATTCTCTCCTTCTAACGCAACAACCTCGAGTGGCATCACTGGAGTGAACGTTAGCGGCTTGGAACGAGGCGAGTGGTTAACCTTTTATAAAGCCCTTTAAAGGCATTCAATCAATAAAGAAGGGAGGCTAACTCCCTTCTTTACTCAGATACTTACTACATATTCTCAGCCTGTTTCAATCGGCTTTGACGCCAGTAATTGAGCGAGGAGATAGCCGCTAAAAAGATAACGACGGCGGTCATCACATGTATGACTGACTCCGATGTCCCTTCGTACGCATTACTGCCTAAATCAATCGCTGCAGAAACAATAAATAGGCGAATAGCCGTCACCAGTGATGCTGCGATTCCTGTTAGATCTGGAAAAACTTGCATCGATTTAGCAAAGAACAATCCAATCGATAACCCTGCACCTATTGAAAATAAGCACATCGTCCCTGTTAGGATGAATGGTGAGTTGAGTTGCTCAGACGGTAGTAAGAAAAAGATGAGCGTGGTGGTAAATATTAAGCCAAGCCCAGTACTTTTTAACTTATCGATACCAAACCTGTCGATTAAGCGTGCGTTATTCAGACTCACCAAGACGAATGTGCCCAGTGTTGCCATTTGGAAAAACGGGAAGCGATCGGGGCTGACGTCTAATTGCTCTATATACAATAACGACATGTTGGAAACATAAATCATATAGGCGGCAAGAATTAAGCTCGTCACTAGCGTGTTGTACCAAAAGGCAGACGAAGACAATACGGTTTTGTAGTCGCTTGCTATTCGCTTTGGCGCGACCTTTTTCCGTTTATCTCTACTCAAAGATTCAGGTAAGAAGAAGAAGCATTTGGTCGCAGACAGCAGTACTAAAATGGCGATAAAGACAAAGTTTGCTTTATACCCCATATGGAGGCTTATCCAGCCGCCAATAAGAGGTGCAAAAGCCATCAAGCTGACCACTAAAGTGTTGAGGTCGGCAATCAGTTTGGCGGCGGGTTCTTCATCGAACAGATCAAAGATCATTGCGGTACCAACGATTACGCACGCTGAACTACCGAAGCCTTGGAGCAGTCGAAACGCTAATAATTGCTCGATACTTGAAGCAAAAATGCAGCCGATACTTGCAGCAAGGAAGACACTAAAACCAAACATTAGTATCTTTCGGCGACCAAAATGATCCGATAGTGGTCCATAGAGTAAGGAACCAATACAGATGCCGATAAAGTTATAGCTCAGAATGCGCTGCACCATAACCGCGTCAGTGTTGAAGTCCTTCAATATATCGGGAAATGTGGGTAGATAGATATCCGTCTCCATGGCAGCACCAAGGAATATGAATACCATTAAAAATCGAAACCACTTCCCCTCATGAGAGATGGGAAACATAGTTAATCCAATGAGTTATTATTATAAAAGTCAGAAGCGCAGACGCTGCAAGTGCAGGTAGGCTTAGAATGAAATTTTGATATTGGGATACGCGTAGTAGAGAGGAGTGTTACGCAGGGTTGTCATTCCCGTCACTTGGTTGTGATCAAGTAGGATGTAAATGTAACATAATGTTTCATCATTTCAAGGTGTCGATTGCTGTTTTCACGCTCCCCTATGCAAACGATGAAAGTCATGTAATGTTGCTTTTATCCTAATAAGTTAATCATTTGTTACTCGGCATAAAACCGGAGTATGATACTGGATTACTATTTAGGATTTGGCTGCTATGAGTGCATCGAAGGCGAGCTGGAAAACGCCGCAAAACTTTTTATTATTGATTTCGATTGTTGTACCTATCGCGTTTTCGAGCTGGATGGCTCTGTTGAACAACTTTGTGATAGAGAAAGCGAACTTTGACGGTGCCGATATCGGCTTACTACAAAGTGTTCGTGAAATTCCGGGCTTTTTAGCTTTTACTGTGGTGTTTGTGCTGGCTTTCATCCGCGAGCAGCGCTTCATGTTGGTATCGCTGGCTATGCTCACTATCGGGACGGCGATTACTGGCTTGTTCCCTTCACTTACTGGCCTTTTGTTTACCACCATTTTGATGTCGACGGGCTTTCATTATTTTGAAACCCTCAAGCAATCTTTATCCCTACAATGGCTGAGTAAAGAAGAAGCGCCAGAGATGCTAGGTAAAATGATCTCGGTTGGTGCGTTAGCATCTCTGCTTACTTACGGCTCTATCTGGGTGATGTTGGAGCAGTTAAAGCTCGATTTCGTTTGGGTATATGGCATTACTGGCGGCATAGGTTTTGTTCTGGTACTGGTGATGACTTTTGGCTTCCCTGAATTTCAAACGAAGACCCAGCAAAATAAGAAGTTGGTGCTGAGAAAGCGTTACTGGCTTTACTACGCGCTGACATTTATGAGTGGTGCCAGAAGACAGATATTCACGGTATTTGCAGGCTTTTTGATGGTAGAGAAGTTCGGTTACTCGGCGGCAGACGTTACTCTACTGTTCTTAATTAATTACCTGTTTAACTTCTTGTTTGCTAAGCGTATCGGTAAGTTCATTGGTGTAGTGGGTGAGCGTAAAGCGCTTATCTTCGAGTATGTGGGTTTGATTGGTGTGTTTGTCGGTTACGGCTTGGTACAAAGTGCAGAATGGGCGGCAGCATTGTACGTGATCGATCATCTATTCTTTGCTCTCGCTCTAGCAATCAAAACCTACTTCCAGAAAATTGCCGACCCTGCTGATATGGCTTCCACTGCGGGTGTGTCTTTCACTATCAATCATATTGCGGCAGTTGTTATTCCTGTTGTATTCGGTGTGATTTGGCTCTCTTCGCCTGCGACTGTGTTCTACATTGGTGCAGCAATGGCGGCGGTTTCTTTGGCGCTGTCTTTGAATATTCCGAAGAAGCCAGAAGAGGGCAACGAAGTACGAATGTTTAGCTGGCGTTAATGTCACGGTCACCTAACGCGAGATAAATAAAAAGCTCCAATAGCGATATTGGAGCTTTTTAGTTTCTGCTGTTCGCTCGTCTAAACGATTTGTTGCTCTAAGGAGTCAGCAAAGCGCTTCTTATAACTGCGTAACATGCTAAAGCTGACGATTGCCGTGAGAGTTTCTGCGAACAGAATACTTGCCCAAATCCCTTGTTCTGGGAACAGCTTTGGCAGAATGATGATACCCAAAGCTACGAACACAAAACCGCGAGCAAGAGATATTAGTGTTGCCTGTTTAGGTTTGGCTGTCGCTTGAAACAGGTTGGCAATCACCAAGTTGATTCCCATCAGCGGCACACCAAAGAAAAAGAAAGTGAGTGCGGTCGCGGATAGCCCAATTAAATCACTTGAAGCTCCCAGATAAAGCGCTGCGATTTGAGGTGCGAACAGATACACAATCCCCATAAATACTAGGCCACTGCCGACCGCACTTTTTAATCCTAAGCGGAAGATTTCTTCGATGCGATTTGGCTGGTTCGCACCATGATTGAAGCTAATGATAGGCTGACAAGCTTGAGCAATACCGACCATCACAAATAGAGCAAAGACCCCGATGTTGGCTGTTAAACCATAAGCGATTATGTGGTTCTCACCAAACTGATCCAACAGTACATAGTTGAACAGCAAGATCGTCATCGCGGCTGTGACTTCAATGAAGAAAGTTGGAGTGCCAATCTTCAGGATACTTGGCAGTTTATCAAAACCAATGCCTTTTAAACTCAGCGTTAAGGTGCCTTGTTTGCGTACAAAGTGACTCAATAAAATACACGCGATGACACCCTGTGCGATGGCTGTGCCGTAGGCGGCCCCTTTCATGCCCCAGCCCCATTTTAGGACAAAGAAGTAATCTAATACGAGGTTGACCACAGCACCAATCGACATGGCGTAAGTCGCCAGTTTTGGGTTGGTATCGTTGCGCACAAAACACGACATAACCCAAGCTAACGAGTAGAGCACGAAGAACTGCAGCATTACCGATAGGTAGTCGTGAGTGAGCTCAGCCATGTATCCAGAAGCCCCCATCAGCGCAATAATCTCATCGAGCCAATACAGGGCAATGCTGACGGTCACCGTGCTAAATAGAGCGGTGATCAACATCGATTGATTAAACAGAGTTTGCCCAGAGGTTACGTTGCCTTTGCCCACTTCAATAGACATCAGCGCCGCACCACCAATACCAACCATCATGGCAATTGCAGTGAATATTGAGAAAGCAGGGATGGTGAGAGCGATAGCGCCCAAGCCATCAGGACCGACACCATGCCCAACGAACCAAGCGTCTCCCATTATGAAAAGGGACTTGATCACCATGCCGGTTAGCGCTGGCCATAGGTATTGATAAAAAGACTTAGATATTGGATCGGTTTTTAGGTTGATGGCCATTCGAACAAGCTCCCAACAATTTGGATGTACCAAAACGGATGAAATAAAGAGGGAGCATTATCGGAACTTAATGGAGGCTAAAAAAGGGATTATCTGCGTATTATATTGCACTATCTGCACATCGAGCTCGAAACTGTGCTGGTGACTCTTTCATCTGTCCGCGATAAAAACGGCTGAAATAGGCCGGGTCTTCGAAGCCGAGTTCAAAAGCGATGGTCTTGATGGTCTTGGCTGAGAAGATCAGTTCTCGATTCGCTTCTAAAATGATCCGATCGTGGATCAATTGAGTGACGGTTTTACCTTTTTCAGCTTTGACGATCTCGTTAATGCGTTTGTTGGTTATCGACAGAGCTTGCGCATAAAAATCACAATGTTTATGGGTGGCGTAGTGCTGCTCAATTAAATCAACCACCTTGTTCACTCGGCTATCGCGTACTTCACCTTTCAATGAGGATTGGCTAGCAAAGCGCAGGATGTAGCGCAAAAAGCTATTCATGAGTGATTCTGCTAAGTCCCAGTCGCTTTCTTCTCGTGCACATTCTTCTTTCAGCATGTCGAAAATAGGCAACAGGTAGCGGTTGCCTTCTTCACTGCAATCCAAATAGGGAGGGCGGCTTTGGTGCATGGCAAAAACAGTATCGACCAGCTGAGTGTTGCGGTGATTGGTTTTAACAAAGCCAGGAGTAAATACCAGTAAACGAGCACTTTCTCCGACTAGCTCCGAGCGGTGTACTTGGCCCGGTGCAATGGTGAAAATACGGCCGATCTTATTATCGTAGTCAACGAAATCAATGCTCTGACTGCCATGGTTATCCACGCACCATACTAACTCCCAGTATTCATGTCTGTGCGGTTCTAAGAACGCATCGTCGTTATTCGTCAGTTCCTCAACCCTACAAGGTTGACCTTTGATAAGACGCATGTGTTTGATGGGATTACTCATGACATTCCTTTGTGGAGAGATAACTAAGGGTATTAACCAGAGCTGGCAATAATGGCTGAGTCTAATGTAGTTGATTGCGATGTTTAAGTCATTCGCTTGGTAAGCGGTTCAATATGAGAAGGGGTTGGCTGTAAAGGGGCAGTAAATTGTGAAGGCGTGTTGGGGCTAAACAAAACCCCAGGAGCATATGGTGAGCTTCTGGGGCAGTTTGAATGCGGTTTATCTTAGTATTTAGCTGCTTAGTTACTGCTTGCCGTTTTAAGCGTTGAACGTAGCTTGAAGATGCTCTTTGGTGCTTTAGTTAGCAAGATGCCACAAAGCAGAGGGATCATCATAAGCAGAGACTGTTCCGATAGCACTTCACCATTGATGTAGCAAGAGATCAGCAGCGCAACCACTGGGAAGATAAGGAAACAAATGGATGCTTGGAACGGTGTCGAAACCTGACCTAGTTTGAAGTAAGCCACAATACCGCCGACACTCGCTACAAAACCGAGGTACACGACCGCTGAGATAGAATCCCAAGTGAAAGATTCTACGTTCACGTTCTCACCTACTGCCGATACTGCAAACAAGAAAATCGCAGCAATGAAACTTGGTACAGCGTTGTAAGTCAGCACCTCGATACCTTTACAGTGTTTTTGAACTAACACGTACATTACCGCGTGAATCGCAACCGCAAGACCTAGGCAAACCGTACCGATAAAGTAGTCATCACCGCCCATTTGCATTTCGTTGCCAAGAATTAAACACAGGCTGATAACCGCGGTAACTAGGCCGAATATTTGATGCCTTGCTAAGCGCAGCCCAAGGAACAAACCCGACATCAGCATCACAGCGACGGGCATGTTGGCGAAGATGATCGACGCTAGACCAGAAGAGATGTATTGCTCACCATAGATCATCAACGTAAACGGAATCGCGAAATACATCAGCGCAACAATAAGCAGCCATTGGCGCTTACCTTTAGGGAACAGCAGTGGTTGGTTGAAGACTTTCGCCAATACCGCAAGCAGAGGTGCTGCAAGTAAAAAGCGCAACGCAGTAGCAAAAATAGGTGGGATAGAATGCAATGCTACTTCCATAGCGAACCAAGTGGTTCCCCAAATTAAGCAAACAGAGACAAAAAGCAAGATAGTTAGCGACTTCGAATTCATGGTGACTACTCATTAATAATTATTTTAAATCATAGGCTTGTAGCGCCTTAATGACGTGGCACAGTATAAGGAGGTCGTCGGAGAAAAAAATTGTCTTTTTGTCTCTAATTGAAATGAAATGTAGAAATTAAATCTCTAATGTAACCATAAAGAAGTAAATATTTTCAATAATTAATATTTTCATAAAGTCATTATTCTTTGTGAGGTTTAGTTTTGGTTGAGAGTTAACCAATTTAGCGGCGCATAGTGATTTGGTTAAAATCAATCCAACCGTTCGCCAACTGCTCCACTGGGTTCACGGTTTTGGCATAATTGAGCTGCTGTTTAACGTGGAAAATTGGTCGATAGATTCCGAATGCGATCAATTGCGCTTCTATGTCTAGGAAGACAGGTTGTCGTTGCTGGTAATCGGTGATTTTCCAAAGGCGTTCAAGGCTTTCATCTCGCCACTGTTTTTGCTCATCAGTGAGGCACACTTCTAATGCGATAGAACTTTGTAGCCACCCCATCCAACTGCTATCGAGGTTATCTGAAAACACTTCGCCGCTAATTAATATGTCTGCATCTTTTAGGTTATCTGGCTGACAAAATTCAGGGAACTCGAGCACTTGATATTCGCAGATAAAACCAAGTTCATTTAACCGATCACAATAGTGGCGAGCCATTTTTATGTGGTCAAAAAGCTGATAGGTTAGGATCTTTAGCGGTTGTTTAGGCTTGCTATGCTGGTCAGCGAATTGTCGAGCCATTTGTAATGGGCTTTGGTTATTTGCCGTTTCTATCTTTGGCTGTGTTGATTGATTGGACGTCGATAGCATCCCCTCGGCGTAGCCGACGGTGTCCAGAGGTATGTCTTTCGCGATCCCTAACAAACGTAGTAATTCACTCAGTGATTTAAGGTGTTGTGGGTTTGATAGCCAAGTGTGTCGATGTGGGTTTATTAAAGCGTACTCGCACCCCTTTTCCCACTGTTCTATCTCGGCAAGCTCGTTTGAGATGGATGAGTGTTGGTAATGTGGGTGTGAGTGAACAATATCGCAGTGCATTTCATAGTCTTTGGCTTTATCACCAACATTCCAAATTTCGATACCGTCTACCCAAGGTCGGTGCCCATGGTAGGAGCTGAAAACCTCGAGTCTGGTTAGCCATTCGGACTGTTCCACTAATTTAAAGCTGCCGCTACCAATGATTTTATCTCCTACTTTTTTGGCAACACCTGCGGCGGAGCACGATAGCAGTGATGGAAGGTAGCCTGTGTTGGCATTGATATCGAAACAGAGGTGGAGCGGATCGATAACAGTAATAGCGGAGATGCATTTAAATTGCTGACTATTGTGGTGACTGCTGCCTATCAGACGTTGAAAGTGTGCTTTGACGTCTTGCGCTAGAATCGGTGAACCGTCATGAAAGACTAAGCCTTTGCGTAACGTGAAGTGCCAACGGTGCTCTGTTTGATACCAATCAATGGCAAGATCACCATCAAACGAGTGAGTTGACTTGTTGAAACGTAGTAAGTTACTAAAAAGGTAGCTAGTGATGTGAGCTTCAGTGCGTCGTGTGACTTCAATCGGGTCCAGACTGTGTGTCCCTCGATAAAAAGGGATTTGCAGAATATCTAGTTCAGTAGGCAAGCTTTGATAGCGGCTGATATAACCCAGTAGAAACTGATCCCGTTGTGATTCATCAACCAGATCCAATGCTTGGTCAACTTTATTCTCAGAGAGCAATTCATCTATTCGTACCTCAAGCTCACTGTCCAAGCTTTTTAATAGCGTGAGTGTGGGTAGGTTGCCTCTGCCAACTCCCGACTTCCAGTCAACCCAACCTTCGCTGACTAGCTTTTTGATCACCAATTGAGCGTTACGTTTGGTACAACCTAGCGCATTCGTTATTTCAGTTAAAGAGAGTGAGGTCGGTTGGTTAACGAGTACCCGAGAACGTAAAAATGCTAGAGCCTTCCAGTAATGCATAAAGGTGAAATCCTTGTTTGATCTTTCTATTTTTCTTCATCTTTTAATCTCGATAATAGAGTTATTCGATTGTTTTTAAAAGGAATGAGAAATGGAAAGTATAAAAGGTGCAGAGGTATCCCCCTCTATTTGGAAAAGCTCAAGCTTTATTGTTTTGTTCTCAACAGCGTTCTTTGTTGCCTTTGGTACCAAGATTTATGACCTTGCTTTGCCCTTGTTGGTTTACGAGTTGACAGAGTCTTCAGAGATGATGGGTTGGATGAGAGCAGTCGAGTTTTTACCCAACCTACTATTAGCTCTGTTCATCGGTGTTTGGGTTGATAGGTTTAATAAAAAGCAGTGGTCACAATGCATGTTGATCGGGCAAGCAGCAGTATTGGTCGTCTCTTATATTGCAGTGAGATGGTTGCCGAACCCTTTGTACGCACTGTTTCCGTGCGCATTCCTGATGATGGCGTTTAACTATGGTTACCACAATGCGCGTATTGGGATGATGAAAAATGTTTTACCTCAGCACATGCAAAATACCGCCACCGCGAGAATGAGTTCTTTGTACAGTTTGTTAGAAACTGTTGGCCCGGTTTTGTCTGGGGGGCTGCTTTTATTGTCTGCGTTACATAACGTGTTTTTGCTTATTGCGGGGATGTATGTGCTAGCATTTTGGCAGCTCAATAAACTGGAATTCAAGCCATCAGCCCCCGTGGTTCAACAGTCGGTGCTGAGCGCGCTTAAAGAGGGTTGGTTGATCTTATATGCGAACAAAAACATGTGGCACATCACCTTGGTCGTGATGGTGATCAATACCACGGGTGCAATTTTCTGGATTCAAGCCATCTATTTTGCCAAAGCTGAATTAGCGCTCAGTCATATCGAGGTGGGTTACTTGATCGCGGCGTCCGGTGTCGGTGGTTTATTAGGTTCTTTTACCGCGGATAAGGTTCGAAAGCGCATTGGGCTTGGCGTGCTACTTATTTTGTCTATTGTATTAGAGGCGTTTGGATTCTTGTTCCCTGCATTGCTGAGTCAAAGCTATTTACTGCAAGGTATGACTTCAGCGCACATGGTTGTCATTGAAAAAGGCGTATTGATGATGTCGTTCTTATGGGTGAGTGCGATTGGCGTCTATAGCAGCATTTGTATTTGGAGCTATCGTCAAGAAGCATTCGAGGAAAAGCACCTTGGTCGTGTTGCTGGAATTACAGGGTCTTTGTTTAAACTCTTGATGCCATTTGGTCTGGCTGCTTCTGGATACTTGGTGACAATGTTTGGTTTGCCGGTACTCTTTGTCAGCTGTTTCGTGGCTCAAGTGTTGGCTGCCCTTGGGTTGATGATGACCAAGGTTCGCAAGATTCCTTAACGCCTCATTCTGGGTAAACCGTTACTAGCAGCAAAGTTATCGTATTAAGTGTTTAAGGTTTATTTGGTTCACGTTCATACTGAACAAAGACCGACATAGTATGGAAATGAGGTAGGGCATTTGAAGAACACAATCGACTTAAATCTGTATCGATTTTTGGACCTGCTTTATGAGCAACAATCTCAGGCGAAGGTATGCCATATTCTGGATATCAGCCGCGCAACGTTTAATCGTCATCTTTCCGATTGTCGAGACTTGTTTGCTAATGAGTTATTCATTGCAACCAAAGGTGCTTATACGCCGACTTTGTTCACTACGCAATTGATGCTAGTGGTAAAAGAACCGCTGGAAAAGCTAGAGCAAGCGCAGCAAATATCGCAGTCGTTTATCGGTAACGATTCGAACATCGAATATGTTTTTCACGCAGCCAACCCGCTGAGCACACTGTTTACGGTCCCTTTGTTGCAAGGGCTGACTAATGAGGAGTCAAAGCCCAAGATATCGATGATGGACTGGTCTTTGGATGGCGTTGAGTTTCCCAAGGCAGGCACGTTAGCGATTGGTGTGTCGGGTTATCCTAATGAACTCAACGACCGCATTGTGGAGCGTAAAGTGGGTTCGTTGGAATTGTTTGCTTATGTGGCGGATACCCACCCTTTAGCAAAAAACGAAGCCATTGACCTTAACCAACTAGAGAGCTTTGATACAGTGCGCGTTTCGATGGGGTCATTGGATGCTAACTCCTACTACGAACGCCTAAAAAAACGCACCGGCTTGGTATTGCAACAGAAACTGACTGTTGCATCGGTATCCTCCGCATTGGAATGTGTTCAAGTCAGCCAGTATGTCTACGTTGGCTTTGATATGGATTTGGCTTCAATCCCAAGTGGACTGAGCAAACGACCTGTTTTATTCAATGGAGAAGCGGTGACTTTTGATGTAGGTATTCAGTATCACCGCGCTTGTTATCAGCACCCTATAGTGAAGCGTATTGAACAGATCTTAAGTGAGAGCTTAGAAAGCTATTGATTTTATGGATGACAACAACAAAAAACGCGCCGATTAAGGCGCGTTTTAGTTACTGTCTGCAGGTGTCTAATTGAACCTACTGAGTGTTACAGCTTAACTTCTTCAATGTCACTTGGCTTCCATGTTTGGTCATACCAAGCTTCTTGAGGACCGTAGAGTCTTAGAATCGTGAACCAACCTTTGCCCGGAACCGTTTCTATCCAGTTCGCTTCTTTGCCTTTTGGTGCTGTTGGACCAAAGTACAAATCAACCGAGCCATCTTCATTTTCAATAAAATCATCACGCTGGTTGTTCTTGCTTGGCAGCGGCTGACTGGTTTGTAGCTCTGAACGCGTTTGTGTGTCGTAAGCCACAATCGACCAGAAATTCTTAGCTGGAACATTCGCTGGTATATTCAATTTATAGTGCTTACCGCCATCAAAATATTCACCGTCTTTCGCTTGATCAAGTAATGCGTATTTAGAGCCTTTTTCTATCAGTTTTAGCGACATAGCCGGAGTATTCACCGTTGCAACATAGAAGAAGTAAGAACGAGCATCTAGGTTGCGTCCGCCTTCACCTTGGTCAACAAGCCATTGGTAATCGTCACCAATAAATGCAGTCTTCCATAGACGATCTTCATAAATGTAAGCCTTCTTGTCTCTTGGCTGGAAGTACAGAGATCTTGCCGTTGCGTTACCAATCGCGACGCCGTCTTTCATCAGTTTCTTCATGCGCTCATCGGGTGCAAAAGGTTTGTTCTTTTGAATACCAATGCTCGACATCAGCCCGCGCAGTTCAGGGTCGATGAATGACACCGGCTCTTTGTCTAACACGGTTTTAATTTCTGAGTAGAAGTGCTCGTCGTTCGCATGAATGGTATTAAACGATTTGCCACTACCCGAGATGAACTCCATTTTCGGTTGATCATCTTTCTTCGCTAATGGGTAGATTTTTAGTTTCTCTTTATATGCCTTCACTGCAGCATCGGTTTTACCATCTTTCAGAAATCCGCGAGCGATAAACCAGTTGGTATAGCTGGTGGACTGTGAAACAAAGTAACCTTCAGGCACTTCGCCTTCATAACCTGGAGGTAAAATCAGGTATTTACCGCCTTTGCCTTTATCTGGTCCTACGATGCCTAGGTCAGTCACAAAGCGGAAGAACGCATCGTTCACCGTAGTTGGCCCCATACCCTCAGGTACTTCAATGACGGTTGGGCCATCTTTCTCCAAGTCTAGGAAAACAGAAGCGTAAACCGTGTCGGTGTTACCGGTTAGAAATAGCGGATTCGAATCCATCAGGTTATCGAATACCACCACTTGGTTTGACGATGTTGAACCTATCTCGGCGTGGCCTACACGCAGTGCTTCAACCGAAGCCATTGGAATTGCATTGAGGAACACCTCTGTTGAACGAAGTGTATCTAAGTTGTCATACAGTTTTTGTGCGGTTTCAGCCGTTGGCGCACCATCTTTAAAGTTCAGCTCACCGATGCTGGTTTGGACTGTATCTGCCGTCATAATGCTCGGCGGGATCTCAGTATTGTAGTTTTCCGTCGCCAGTACTTGATGTGAGATAAAGAGACTGCTCGCCAACACAAGTGCTTTTAGCTTCGACTTAATCATGATGTCACCTTTCAGTTTCGTTTCGATGCACTTACTTTAAGTTAGTCGAAAAAACATATCTGATACGCGGTAGGCTCAAAAATGAGTTTCAAAGTGAGGAGTAATCCTAAAGGGTTGGAAGAGGCTCTCAGATCGGTGTGGAAACGCTGTAATAATTAGTTCTATAGATAAAACAAAGCCCGCACTTGGCGGGCTTATGAGTCGTAATCTAGATTTTTACTGCGTAACGGGTTTGACTGTCTTGGACTGTCGGATTGCAAGAATCAGTTGTGGTAGCAGTGACATAATGATCATGCCTGTCATGAGCGAGTATTGAACTGCAGTGAAGGATTCGCCCATTAACACCATACCTGTCACGATGCCCGCTACTGGGTTGGCGATACCACCAAAGGTAAAATCAACCACAGTCATACGTTGTAGTAGCCAAACATACATGCCGTAACCCAGCGCTGTGTTTAGCCCAATCACCCAAACCAAGCCCATTGCGTTGCGAGTATCGAAATGAGTCACAGCATTCACATAAGGCTGCGGGTCGATGAAGGCATGAACGCCAGACGCGACAGACAAGATTACACCGCCCAAGATCAGCTGCCATGTCAGTACCTTCCACCAGTGCATACGATTACCCAGTGATTTGGTAATGCTGCTGCCGATAACGATACACATGATCGCGGCAAACATGGCACCTAAACCGATAGGGTTCAATGCGATTTGGCTTGGGTTGAATAGAATCCATGCCAAGGTGACCAGTCCGATACCTGACAAGGCTTGAATCAAATGTGGGCGCTGCTTTTTCACTACCCAATGGAAGATCATCGCGAACACAGGCACAGAGATCATACCTACGCCCGAAATCGCTGAAGGTAGCGTCAGTGCCATCACGAAGATCAAACCAAAGAAGGTCGCGATGTTGATCAGGCCTAGAGTGAAAATGATTTGCCACTCGCCTTTTTTCGGCAGTGTCGGTTTTACCGCTAGCAATAACAAACCAGCAGGTAATGCACGCAAAGCACCTAGTAATAGTGGTGGCCACTCCTGTAGCGTAAATTGCGTCACTGCATAAGTTGTTCCCCAAAAGAATGCGGGAATCATTGCTAATAATATGTTCATCTAAAATATCTTTACGTTAAGATAACTATTGTGTGAACTGTATACTGAGAACTAGTGGTTGTAAAGTATCTTTATGTTAAACTAGTTTAAAGTAATCAGACTAATAACGGAGCTAGATTGCAAATGGATGCTATCGACCGCGTTGTAGAGCAATGGGCAAAGGAAAAGCCCGAATTAGAAACTGAGCCTATGGCAATGATGGGCCGGATTATGCGTATTGCCAAGTATATGGAGACGCAAGTTGCCGACCTTCATAAAAAATACGACATGAAATTGGGTGAGTTTGATGTATTGGCGACCTTGCGACGCTCTGGCAAGCCATACCGACTAACGCCCTCTGAGCTTATTGGGTCAATGATGCTGACATCAGGTGCGATGACTAATCGTCTTGATAAACTGGAAGCTAAAGGGTTAATCAGCCGCGAGCACAGTAAAGAAGACCGACGCAGCGTCAGCGTGAAATTGACCAAAGATGGTTTAGTTTTGATTGATGAGATGATGACTGAGCATGTCGAAATGCAGAAAAAGCTCGTTAAGTCTTTATCGGCTAGCCAGAAGAAAAACACTAACCAACTTTTAAAAACTTGGTTGAGTGCCTACGAGTAGGTTCACTTATCTCTTTTTAGATTCATTAAAAAACCGAAGCCTTATGCTTCGGTTTTCTTTTTTAAGTTATCTCTATTTCTGAATTAAGCTTGCAGCATCTCGTCGCTAAACAGTTCTGCGCAGCCAATTCCGTTGATGGCGCAGCTTTCATCGATGTCTGATATGTCGCCGCTGACACCAATGGCACCGAGTACCGTTTTATCTTTGTCTCGAATCAGTAAGCCCCCTGGTACTGGTACCATGTTTCCGTGTGCGAGTACGTTTACGGCGGAGATAAATGCTGGTCGGTTGTCAGCATCTTGGGCGAGTTTTCTTGAGGAACAGCCCAGTGCGAGTGCTCCCCAGGCTTTAGCAATGGCGATGTCAGGTCGCATCATGCTGGAGCCATCTTGACGTTGCAGAGAAATCAGTTTGCCACCGCTGTCTAACACAGCAACAGTGAGGGGCTCTGTGTGAATCTTTTTGCCTGCTTTAAAGGTGCCATCTATGATGGTTAACGCTTGTTGTAGAGTCAAACTTCCCATGTTATCTCCTAATTTTCAGGGGCTTGGCTAATTCAAACAGAGCACTAATCAGTGCTAGTGGTCTGTTTGAATCGCCGCAAGACGCCTAGCTGGATTCTTGCAAAAGCCCATAGCTGGGTAAAGTTAGGAAGGCAGCGAACTCTTCGGCTGTAGAAAGTTGATAGAAAAGATCGGCTGTCTCTTCAAATCGACCTGCTGCGTAGCGCGAGTCACCGACTTCGTGTTTTATTGTGTTTAACTCTTGGTAAAGCCAAGAGTGGAACAGTTGTTTGGTAAAGGTTTGGCCGTCATCTAGCGAGATGCCGTGATGGATCCATTGCCAAATGTTGGCTCTTGAGATCTCCGCGGTGGCGGCGTCTTCCATTAGTCCGTAGATAGGTACACAGCCGTAGCCTTGGATCCAAGCCTCGATGTAATACAGCGCAATACGGATATTCGTGCGCACACCGGCTTCGTCGCGGCTGCCTTCACATGGTTTCAGTAAGGTGTCGGCATTGATGGTGTGCTCTGGGCTTTGGAAATCCATTTGATTGACTTTGCCATCAAGGTGCTTGTCGAAGATCGACATCGCTAAGTCGACTAGGGCAGGGTGTGCGACCCATGTGCCATCGTGGCCGTTTTGCGATTCTCTCTGTTTGTCTTCAATAACCTTGGCGGTAACACGCTCCATCTCTTGCGGATCTTTTGCTGGAATGAAGGCTGACATACCACCCATTGCTAGTGCGCCACGAGCGTGACAAGTACGCACCAACAACTGGCTGTAAGCGTTCAGGAATTCTTGATCCATGCCGATCCCGTGACGGTCTGGCAAGATACGATCTTTATGATTTTTCAGTGTTTTGATGTAGCTAAAAATGTAATCCCAACGGCCGCAGTTCATCGCAACGATGTGATCGCGCATGGCGTACAAGATCTCTTCCATTTGGAAAACGGCCGGCAGCGTTTCAATCAATACGGTCGCACGGATGGTGCCTTTTGCTACGTTGAAGTAATTCTCGGTGAAACTGAAAATGTCGTCCCACCATTGTGCTTCTTCCATGCTCTCAAGCTTTGGAATGTAGTAGTAAACGCCCAAGCCTTGCTGTGCACGTGATTGATAGTTGTGGAAAAAGTACAACGCAAAGTCCATCAGACAACCCGCGATAGGCTGATTGTTGAATTGAATCGATTGTTCAGGGAGATGGATTCCACGAGGGCGAGCGATTAACAACGCAGGGTCGCTGTTTAGCTGGTAGTTCTTTTGTTTCTTCTCATCGAAATAGCTGATGGTGCCTAAATTGGCATCTCTTAAGTTAATTTGCCCTTCGACCATGTTGGCCCAAGTTGGGGAAGACGCATCCTCAAAACAGCACATGAAGACTTTCGCACCTGAGTTTAATGCGTTAATCACCATCTTTCTCTCGATAGGGCCTGTGATCTCTACGCGACGATCCAGTAATTCTGGTGGCGGTGTTGCGACTTTCCACTCTTTATTCTGACGAATAGAGATAGTGTCCTTTCTAAAATTAGGTAGCTCACCGTCATCATATTGCGCTTGTTTTATGTCGCGATCATTTAGCAGGGCATGACGGCGATCTCCAAACTTGTTAACGATAGCTTCTAAGAACTTCAATGCATCTTTAGACAAGATCTCTTTGTACTCGGGGTTGTCCATATTCCCAAGTACCTGCATACACAGTGTTTCTTCTCTTTCTTTCACGTCATTCATCATTGCTTGTCTCCTTTACACAATACGATGGTATTTTGTATACAAAATGTTCTTTTTAACGGTATTTATATTGTAGAAATTGTAAACAAGCAAATGGTATTTAACATTTATTTATCATTTGATCTTTTTGTAATTTATTTTTACGTAAAGATATTTTATGTAAAGCAATGAATTGTAAGGTTTTCAGCTTGTTTGCTGTTCAATAGGATAGGTTGATGTAACAAAATTGTTTCAAATTGGGCTTGATAAATGCTGAGGATGATTCATAGTACACAAAAGTTAATTTAATTGTATACAATCTGAACTGGAGGTTCGAATGGCAATTATGAAAGCGATTGAAGCAGCGGTTGAAGTGCTTAAACGTGAAGGAGTAGACATCGCATTTGGTGTTCCCGGCGCAGCAATAAACCCAATGTACGCAGCAATGAAAAAACTCGGAGGGATCGATCACGTCTTAGCTCGACATGTAGAGGGTGCCTCACATATGGCTGAAGGCTACACACGTACTAACCAAGATAATATTGGTGTGTGTATTGGTACTTCAGGTCCAGCTGGGACGGATATGATCACAGGCCTTTATTCGGCATCGGCTGACTCGATTCCTATCCTATGTATTACTGGTCAGGCTCCACGTGCTCGCCTTCATAAAGAAGACTTTCAAGCGGTCGACATCGAATCCATTGCCAAGCCTGTTACTAAGTGGGCAACCACGGTACTGGAGCCCGCGCAAGTGCCACGCGCTTTTCAAAAAGCCTTTCATTTGATGCGTTCAGGACGTCCTGGCCCTGTACTGATTGACCTACCTCTAGATGTACAGTTAGCCGAAATTGAGTTCGATATTGATACCTACGAGCCGCTTGAACCATACAAACCAAAAGCGACGCGCGAACAGGTTGAGAAAGCACTCACCATGATGGCACAAGCTGAAAAACCTCTGATTGTCTCCGGTGGTGGTGTTATCAACGCAGGCGCATCTGAGCTGCTGCAGCAATTTGCTGAGATCACAGGTGTGCCAGTGATCCCAACCTTGATGGGGTGGGGTTCTATCCCAGATGACCACGAGTTAATGGCGGGCATGGTGGGTCTACAAACCTCTCACCGTTACGGCAATGAAACCATGCTGAACTCTGACTTTGTATTTGGCGTTGGTAACCGTTGGGCTAACCGCCATACCGGCTCTGTTGATGTTTACACCGAAGGTCGCAAGTTTGTTCATGTCGATATTGAACCAACCCAAATTGGTCGTGTGTTCTGCCCTGATTTAGGCATTGTTTCAGATGCAAAATCGGCACTTGAGCTCATGGTTGAGGTCGCTAAAGAGTGGCGCGATGCAGGTAAATTACCAAACCGAAGTGGCTGGGTTGGCGAGTGTCAGGAGCGTAAGTCGACCATGCTACGTAAAACCAATTTCGATGAAGCACCGATGAAACCGATGCGCGTTTATGAAGAGATGAACAAAGCATTTGGTCGTGATACTTGCTACGTCAGCACTATCGGCTTGTCGCAGATTGCCGCAGCGCAGTTCCTTCATGTGTATAAGCCTCGACATTGGATTAACTGTGGTCAGGCTGGCCCGCTCGGTTGGACAACACCTGCTGCACTGGGCGTTCGAGCTGCGGATCCGGACCGCGATATCGTCGCTATCTCTGGTGACTACGACTTCCAATTCATGATTGAAGAACTGGCGGTAGGTGCTCAATTCAACCTGCCATACATCCATGTGCTGGTGAACAACTCCTATCTAGGCTTGATTCGCCAAGCGCAGCGTCAGTTTGATATCGATTACTGTGTGCAACTGGCATTTGATAACCAGAATGCGCCAGAACTTGAGGGCTACGGTGTTGACCATGTTGCTGTTGTTGAAGGCCTTGGTTGTAAGGCGATTCGAGTTCGTGAACCAGAGCAAATTGCAGCTGCGTTTGAGCAAGCTAAAGAACTCATGAACAAGCACAAAGTGCCTGTGGTTGTTGAGCTGATTTTGGAGCGCGTGACCAATATCTCTATGGGTGTAGAGATCAACGCCATCAACGAATTTGAACCGCTTGCGGAAAGCAGCAGCGATGCACCAACCGCGCTAGCGTACAAGTAATCACGAAGTAATGTGTATCCGTAGAGCGAGGTTGAGCTCTACGGAAAGCCTCCAATAGAGCGAGGCTTCACCAAACCACATTAGCTTCATCAAACAAAGAGTAAGGACAGAATCATGGCAAAATTTGCAGCAAACTTGTCAATGTTATTCACGGAAGTTGATTTTATGGACCGTTTTGAAGCCGCCGCAGAGGCAGGTTTTCAAGGCGTCGAATACCTTTTCCCATATGCCTTTGATGCGGATGAGATTAAACAAAAGCTTGATGCTAATAATCTAGAGCAAGTGCTATTTAACTTGCCTGCTGGAGATTGGGATGCAGGCGATCGTGGTATTGCAGTTGACCCTACGCGCATTGAAGAGTTTCAAGCAGGCGTGCCTAAAGCGATAGCTTATGCCAAGAAACTGGGCTGTAAACAGGTTAACTGCTTGGCGGGCATTGTCCCACAGGGAGTGACTGCGCAAGACGCTCAGGCAACTTTTGTAATTAACCTTCACTACGCCGCAAACGCTCTGGCTGCCGAAGGCATTAGCTTAGTGATTGAAGCGATTAACACGCGCGATATTCCGGGCTTTTTCCTGAACACCACAGAGCAAGCGAAGGCCATCATTAAAGAGGTGGCGAGCGATAATCTTTCTATCCAATACGATATCTATCACATGCAAATTATGGAAGGCGATTTAACGCCGACCATGCAGCAGAACATTGGCCAAATCACACACGTGCAACTGGCTGATAACCCAGGCCGACACGAACCGGGTACTGGCGAAATCAACTACCCATTTGTGCTCAACTATCTTGATGAGCTTGGCTATCAAGGTTGGGTTGGCTGCGAATACAAGCCGAAAACAACAACGACAGAAGGCCTCGGTTGGCTACACCAGTACCGTTAATTGCGTCTGGTAACCCTCAAACGTTAAGGAGAACAACATGTCTAAAATTGCATTTATCGGAACTGGCATCATGGGTAAACCTATGGCGAGTAACCTTCAAAAAGCAGGTCACGATTTGATTCTTTCGGATCATTTTAATGCAGCACCAGCTGATCTCGTTGCCGCTGGCGCAACGGTCTGCCACTCACCAGCAGAAGCGGCGGCGGCGGCGGATGTCATTATCCTAATGGTGCCGAATACACCTCAAGTTGAAGATGTCCTGTTTGGTGATAACGGCGTCGAGCAAGGCCTCAACGCAGGTGGCGCTGCTGGAAAACTGGTGATCGATATGAGTTCAATCTCGCCAATCGCGACCAAAGCAATTGCAGCGCGAATTAACGAAGGCGGTGCGTCATACCTTGACGCTCCGGTTTCGGGTGGTGAAGTAGGCGCTATCAATGCAGCGCTGACTATCATGGTCGGCGGTGAGCAAGACGCCTTTGATAAAGCACGACCTCTTTTCGAAATCATGGGTAAGAATATTACGCTGGTGGGCGACAACGGTGCGGGTCAAACCTGTAAGGTGGCGAACCAGATCATTGTTGCTCTGAATATCGAAGCCGTGTCTGAGGCGTTAGTCTTTGCTTCGAAAGCAGGCGCTGATCCAGCACGAGTTCGTCAGGCTCTATTGGGCGGTTTTGCTAACTCTAAGATCTTGGAAGTACACGGCGAGCGTATGGTTGAAGGTACATTCGACCCCGGTTTTAGAATCTCGCTTCACCAGAAAGACCTGAACCTTGCGCTAACGGGCGCTCAAGAATTGGGTGTCGCGCTACCGAACACGGCAAATGCACAAGAGCTGTTTGGCGAGTGTGCGGAAATGGGCGGTGAAGGTTGGGACCACTCTGCGCTTATTCAAGCGATTGAGAAACGTTCTGATCACTCGATTCGTTAATCTAGTTAACGGTTTGTCCGTTTAGTGGTTAATCAATCAACCGATTATCCGTTAATTAATTAGGGCTGCTATCGATTCGTAGCCCAACAGTTTCAAACAGTTTGTTTATAAATCGCGTAGTTTCGTCTCCTTTTATACGCGTTCCTGATACGAGGCAGAGGTTGAAGTTGTTCCTTTCCAACTTGATCTTAGCAGGCACCCTTTGGCCTTGTATCGGGGTTCTTTTTTTCTCCGTCAACTAAGGAGTGGCTGATGGACATTGATGCTAAGCAGTTTCTGCAAACCCTTTTCTCAAGTGCTGTTAATCAGGCGCTACCCAAAAATCACATCGAACCTTTTCTTCCTCAAGACATTTTTTATCGCTCTGCTAACCAAGCTGGGCGTACTGTGGTGATAGGAGCAGGAAAAGCGGCCGCGTCAATGGCAGCAGAACTTGAAGCGGTTTGGCAGGCAAAGAAACAACAAGACCTAGCACTGCGTGACCTTGAAGGCTTAGTGGTGACTCGTTATGAGCACACTGCCCCTTGCGAACATATTGAGGTGATTGAAGCAGCGCACCCCGTGCCAGACGCGATGGGTTTAGAAGTGAGCCAACGTATGTTGCAATTGGTGAGTGGCTTGAGTGCTGACGACACAGTGATTTGCCTACTGTCTGGCGGCGGCTCTGCAGTACTAAGCTTGCCCGGTGGCGACATCAGCTTGGCAGAGAAGCAACAAATCAATAAAGCGTTGCTTAAATCGGGCGCCGCTATTGATGAGATGAACTGCGTTCGTAAGCATTTATCTTCGATCAAAGGTGGGAGATTAGCGAAAGCTGCTTACCCAGCAAGAGTGGTCTCTTTGGCGATTTCAGATGTGCCGGGCGATGACATCAGTGTGATTGCATCGGGTCCGACCGTACCAGACACCACCACACGCTTTGATGCGATGGCAATACTGGAACGCTATCGAATTGAAACACCACCTTCGGCATTTGAATGGTTGAACAACCCTGAGTCAGAAACCGTGAAACCAGATGATGAGTGCTGGAAAAACGCCGAGCACCATATTATCGCCACCCCAATGTCAGCATTGGAATCTGCTGCTGCGGAGGCAGAAGGCTTGGGCATTCCTGCTTATGTGTTGAGTGATTGCATAGAGGGAGAAGCGCGAGATGTCGCGAAAGTTCACGCTGCACTGGCTAAGCAAGTGGCTAATCATAAGCACCCATTTGAGACGCCTTGCGTGATACTTTCCGGTGGCGAAACCACGGTAACCGTGAAAGGCAATGGTCGCGGTGGGCGTAATTGTGAATTCCTTTTAAGTTTGTATAACGAGTTAAAAGGGCAGGAAAACATATTCGCTTTAGCCGCTGATACTGATGGCATTGATGGCGTGGAAGACAATGCGGGCGCGTGGATCACACCTCAAACATGGCAACAAGGTTCGAGACTGTCGCTTAAAGCGCAAGACTACCTCGATGCGAATAACAGTTACAACTTCTTCAAGCAAGTTGATGTGCTTCTTACCACGGGACCAACGCTGACTAATGTGAATGACTTCCGCGCGATATTGATTCTTTAATGTGAACAGTTCAAAAACACAGTATGGAATGGTCGCTTCTTAACAAATAGAGCGGCCATTTTATTGTTATCAATGCGGCGACCTTGAGTTCTGAAATTATCTTCTGGACTAATGAAGCACGTTGATTACTATGATTTCAGTAACGAGCTGTAAAGGATGCAATATGTCTAGGATCAGACAAAAGAATCAAGATTTAATCATCGAATTCGCGTGTGAACAATTCGCCACTCATGGTTATGCCGCAACAAAAATGGCCGATATCGCAAAAGCGGCCGACATTCCCAAACCTAACGTATTCTACTATTTCAGCTCTAAAGATAAGCTCTACAACGCTGTGCTTGAAACCGTCACTCAGCCCTTACTAGAAGCATCTCGTCCGATTGAAGAGCTCAGCGATCCTGTTGAAGCCTTGTCTCAGTATATTCAAACCAAGCTGATCATTTCTCGCGATCATCCACATGCTTCTAAGGTATTTGCCAATGAGGTGATGTCTGGCGCTAAAGTATTGCCGAAAGAGATTGGTGACGAGCTGTATAAGCAATCCCAGATGATTCTTGATAAGTTCTCGACATGGTCGGCGCAAGGCTTAATGGACGATGTTCCTGCGCACCATTTAATGTTTACCATCTGGGCAGCGACTCAAACCTACGCCGATTTTGGCTGGCAAATTTGTAGCGTGATGCAAAAAGAACAGCTCGATGATCAAGATTATGCCGATGCCGCTGAGTTCATCACTCAACTGGTGATTAAAGGCTGTGGTGTGAAAAGTTGACGTTTTTTGAACGTTTATTTAGGTCTGCGATTGCAGGCCTTTTTGTTTTTTCACATGAGCGACGACAAGCGTAAAGCCACTTTTTGTGACCTGTTGTGCAATTACATATTTATCTTGAATCTGGCTCGATTAGGTATGCCATTTCATTTAAATAACAGGTTATAGTGTCGCGAAAATTAGCGGCACTGTCGTTCTCAAGCGCGAATAGCGCAGAACACTAAAGTGAAGCTTCTAACAATATTACACGCACAACATATAGGTTTAGCAATGACGCTTAAAAGCTTGGCATGCACCATTAGCGCAGTTTTACTGGCTGGCTGTGGTTCGACAGTGGCAACTCAAACATACAACGCCGATCTGATTATCACTAATGGACAAGTCCTGACTATCAACTCTGAAATGGATGTGATTGAAGATGGTGTTGTCGTCGTTAAAAACGACCAGATCATCGCAGTAGGTAATGAGGATTTGATTACTCAATATCGCGCTGAAAAGGTGATTGATGCTCAAGACGGTATTGTTATGCCTGGTATGGTCAATGCTCATAACCACCTTCCTATGATTGCGTTTCGCGGTTTAGGCGAAGAGGGTATTTCCAATCGATTATTCGCTTATTTCTTCCCGCTTGAAGCCGAAAAGCTAAGCCGTGAACTGATTTATAACGCGACCAAGCTAGGCAGTATCGAGCTGGCACAAAGTGGTGTCACGACTTATGCCGATATGTATTACCACATGGATGAAATGGCCAAGGCGACCAAAGAAGTTGGCCTGCGCGCTGTGCTCGGCGAAACCGTGATTAAGTTTCCTGTTGTAGACGCTAAAGAACCTTATGGCGGCATCGAGTATGCCAAAGGCTTTATTGAGCAATACCAAAACGACGAGCTGATTACACCTGCTTATGCACCACACGCGGTCTACACAGTGAGCAAAGACAAGCTTCAAGAAATCAACAAACTGTCTGCTCAATACGATGTGCCGGTATTAATTCACGTTGCTGAATTCCCGAATGAAGAAAAGCGCATCAAAGATGAAACTAAGGCTACGTCGCCAGTCGAATACATGGATGAAATTGGTGTGCTGGATGAGCGTGTAGTCATTGCTCACGGTATCCACCTTTCAGAGAACGATCAAAAGCTTCTCAAGCAAGCTGACGCAGGGATCTCATACAACCCAATGGCGAACGCTAAAGGCGCAACTGGCATCGCACCAGCATGGGATATGTACCGTGCTGACATGCGAATCGGTTTGGGAACAGACGGCCCTATGAGCTCGAACCAAGTCGATATCATGCGTACCCTAAGCTACGCAGCGAACATGCAACGTTTGAAGCACTCAGATCGCACCATCATGATTCCTGAGCAAGTGATCGAGATGGCGACATTAGGTGGCGCGAAAGCCTTACACATGGAAGATCAAATTGGTTCTCTGGAAGTCGGTAAGAAAGCGGACATCGTGATTGTCGAAACACAGTCAGCGAACATGATGCCGAGCTATGACCCATACGCAACCTTGGTTTATCAAGCGAACCCGAGCAACATCGATACGACGATTGTGAACGGCCAAATCGTGATGGAAAACCGCGTGATGCAAACTGTTCAACTGGATGAGATTCGTCAAAGCGTCGATGAGTTTGAAGCCGACATTACCGAGTTTGCCAAAGAACTGTCTAAGAAGGCGATTAAGTCTAAGAGTTTGATGGATTAGACTCCAAACGCTAAGTAGTTAATCGAATAAAACAAAAAAGGCCGACAAGATGTCGGCCTTTTTCTGGCTATTAGATAGCTTGGTTATTTCTCATTTCAGTTTGAACAACTGTTGCCATTCGGGATACCACTGCCTAAGAACTCAACCCTAATTTGTTCGATATCTTTTAGGTATTGGTTGTTGGCTTGGTCTGCCTCATCGAAGTTGTTGAGGGTGACATTCCACGACGAGAATGGAGTGGGTTGGAAGTACGCATACTCGAACTTATTCGCCACTGCACCATCGGTGATGATGCTAACGTCATTGGTGGTAGGATCATCCAAGCGGTAGTAAAACGCACGTGAGACTGGGTTAGAACTGAATTGGTAATCTTGATTCTGGTATCGGTCAGCATAGTTACCTGAGCTAGATACTCTTAGGTTGAGCTGCTTGCCATAAGGTAAGTTTTCCCCCTCTAAGAACACGCGTACTGTAGAGAGTCTGACTCGGTCGAATGAACATAGTTGTGCCTGTTCCAATGGAATAGTGAAGTTCAACTCACCAGTGGTTGCGAAGCTATCGAGCTGCTCTGGGCTAGAGATGGTGTAGTTGTCGATAGTGAAATCTTGTGGTGCTGGCTGGAATGAAGAGAGCGCATTCACATACTCACTTTCGATGGACGCGAGGTCAAACTGGTAGTCCAAGTAACTTTTATTCAGTGAAGGCGTGATCTCACTTGGTTTTAACGCCCAGTATTCGTATGCCTGAACATAGTTAGACAAAGCCACATACATTGGACGTTTGAAGTGCATTAGCACTCGCGAAAGCTCACGCTCGATGGAGTCGAAACTTCCACTGTCTACCTGATAACCCTCAATGGCATCACTCAATCTTTGCTGTTGATTAGCGGTGACGTTTTTGGTCAATAATAGGTCGACGAGTTTAGCTTGCTCTTGCGCAAAGTTAAGTTGAGTGGTGTTAATGGCTTTGCCTAACAGCACCTGTTTTTCGAGTTCGACTAGATATTGTCTTGCGCCTTTAATTCCCAAGCTATCAGCAAGCCTTAAATTACTGCGGATCTCGGTGATCATCAGATCCCAAGCTAGATTGCTCTCATTCAAAGTCGGAATATTAAAGTCAAAGCCATCCATCGCTTCGGAGATTTTATGAAGTTTGATGGTCGATTTCACATCGGCGGTGAGCTGTGCGATGCCCGAAATGGTCTTGGTAACGCTATCAATGATCCCCGTGACTGATTTGATATTGGTGACTAAGTTTTTCGCTTTATCCAGTGCTTCTGGCGTTTTAGCCAACTGCTCGGTGAGGTCGTTCACACCAGATAGGTTCCCTGTGAATACGCCACTGACGGCACTGCCAATCTCTGCGATGGCTTTGAAGATAGCCAACGCTGCATTGAGCTCTTGCTGAGTTTTCCAGTTTTCCACGCCGACCAAGTAAGTGGTTCTTGCACTCAGTGTCACAAGCTCCTGAGCTTTGTATTGGCTGTCGATTTCGGTCAGGCTGTCGCCTATTTTGTCTATATTGGATTGAGTTTGAGTGATGATCGAGTTTTGCGCTCTGAGAACGTCTTCAACGTTAGCGAGTGCTAACTTCGCAGCTTCAATCTTGTCTTCGATCACCGTACTTCTGTCTTGAATGACATCCCATTGCGCTTGATACGCGATCATTGCGTTCAGGTACGCTTCGTATTTGCCTTGGTAGAGCACCTTGTCGAGATAAGGCACATAGTTGCTCTCTTTAGTGCTGAAACTAATGAACTGTTTGAAGGCTACGGTTTGGAGGTATAGATCTGAAAGGATAGGGTCATCTTCCACCACAGAGCCTGCGTGACGCAAACTCTGCTCAATCCAGTTAATCAGTTCGAGGCTAAGTTCTGGGTTGGTGTCGAATAAGCTGGCAGCCATATCAAAAGAGCGGTTAACAATGTCGGTAAAAGGTGTAGTCGCCAGTTTCATTTGCCCAGTAATGTTCGAGTCGATGGTGGTTCTGCGGTAGTGTTCACCTGCTAGTACTACAGAGGTTCCATCACCGTCTTCTGCAGAAAGGGCATCTCGTGTGATGCTACCATCGTTTTGGAAGGCAAGGACATTAATCGGAGTTTCGATCTCTCCTGCAATCACAGTCACTGATGCCGCAGCGCCTTGTTGCCCGAGAACGAAAGTTGGTGCACCTTGACCGACAATTTTACGGGCAAATATGAGAATGTTTTGGTTATTCACCACTAAGTTGAAGTTTTCTGGAACCTCAATGATATCGGCAAAAACGACGATCTTGGAGGGCTTAGTCACGTAAAGGTTCTGCTCTGCAACCCAGTCACTGAGGTTGATGTGGAGATCCGAAGTAGAGCGAGAGAGAACATCGACATCTGAATAGGCAGACTGAACCCAAGTTGGGTATTCGATGGAATTAGGTAAGTTATTAAGCTCTAGCCAGTCACTAGCAAAAGCTTGTGGAGATAATGAAAGAGAAATAATAATCGGTAGAATTCTCATATTAATGTCCTGTCGAAATGAGTATTAGCCAAATTTTGGGTAGCAGAAACCAACACCTTATTTTTCATAAGGCGTGGGGTTCTGTTGTTAGTTTGTTTTTATTGGTCTTACTGGTTTAACTTATAGCGAGGCTTCGCTTTGCCGAGCTATTTGTCGATGGGTATGGACTACTCCATTTCTTGAATATAAGCATTATTTGCAAATGCCTTAGCTTTCTCGCTGATGTTATTCCAGTTCATTTCTGCAACCGATGTATTGGCTAATGCACCGATAGCACCAAGCATTGCGTCGTCTTTCATGATGTCGGCATTGTTTTGAGCTTCATCCAATGCAGCAAGCAGTGATGTGAAGTCGGTATTCATTTGCTGCCAATTTAACTTCAGCTTATTAATATGTGGGATAGCGTCTTCAATTTGATGAGATATAAGATCAATGCTTTCTGAAGAGCGATGGTAAGAGTTATATACCTTTTGTGTGTAAGACAATTGTTCTTCTAAATCTTTAACTTCATTTTGCAGTTCGTTGCGAAGCTTACGCGCTTTCTCTGCTTTATCTCCGTAGACACCCATAATTGGTACGGCTACTAAAGGGAACCACGCGTAGGTGACGGCAGTAGAGGCAACCGTGACATAGTGCGTGTAGTCTTTGTTGAGTTGTGCGATTCGGGCATTGATATCGTTCACTTGCTGTTGAAGTACGCTGCCATCATCCGTTAGATACCCGTTATGAGTCCCTTCCAACACTTCAAGTTGTAGCTTTTGCGTGTCTAGTTGCGCAGAAAAGTCCAACAAGTTGTCACCCACATCGGACACCTCTTGCTGGTATCTCAATGAAAAGTTTTGCAGGCTTTTCAGATAAGCAATCGCCATTTTTCGGTTGCGTTCAACAGCCTCGATATCTTCCGGTAAGGGTGAAAATGCTTTTGCCAACATCTCATTAAGGGCGTCGCTCAAAGGGTTGAGCATGTAGTCTTTGATTTGTACGTAGTTCGCTAGGCTCAATGAGAGGTTCACGATGCTTGGATACAGGTCCTTTTTCCAGTAGAAAGCGGTGTCATGGATATTGGAATATTGCTGAACTAAAGCTTGGAAGTTAGAAAAAGGGATGTCGTTAGGAATGCTAAAAGCCGATTTCATGCTGGCTTCTGTGACGGGCAGTGCCAGTGCTCCCTCGACATACGCTTGAATCTGATACCACTCTTGCTGTTTGAGGATGAAATTGTCGGTTTCTAGATCGATAAAAACGCCATTTTCACCGGTGATCGTATCGTAGGTGATTTGAGGTATGTTCTGTTCGGCTGACGCTTGATTGACTTGAATTGGCGCTGCTTGAGAAGTGAAAGCAAAAGAGGAAAGCAGTCCAATCGAGATCGAAGATAATACCAGCGTTCGTGTGATTTTTTTCATGTTTTATCCCTGTTAGATTTGTTATTAGCTTTTCTAGAGACAATAAAATCCCCTACCATGAAATGGTATTCCTATATATTTATGCGGGTTTATTGAATTGTTTATATTGCTATTCTTGTAATTATTTTGTGGGTTTTAAATATACTCTCCATTAATATGTTTTTTGTTTTTATAAGATTTGGTCAATCTATAGCAAATTTATAATGAAAAGTTCTATTTAGATCACATATTTGAATCCATATTGTTTGTTTGTTGATCTATTGAATTTAGTGATATTTAAATCATTAGTTTCTATTCTTTCTTCAGGCTATATCTAGAAAGGCGTCGGAGGTTTTTATTCTATTCATCAATGAGTTAAGTGATAGAAATGTAATTATCATAATTGTTGTGATTATTACTAAATCTGTTGATTGAATTGATGTTTATATAATTAGAACGAGCGTTTTAAATTTGACCTGTGCCAAATAAATAATAGGTTTAATATTTAGCTTTAATTAAATTAGCTGCATTTAAATTAGTAATTATTAAATTAGAGATGTTAATTATAGAGTGGATTTTGGTTGAATATTTAGGGGGAGAACAACCAATAGGATGGCGTATTTAACAGTCAGAATTGAATTTTTATTAGTAGTAAGGAAGCTTGCCCATCATAGTGAGGTACACACTGTTTGATGGACAAGCATTGGCGTTAGTTATTATTCATTGCCAGTTTTCCGAGTTTCATCGCAGCGGTGTGGTGACGGTGCATTAGCTGCTCCATGTCTACCCCAATCACAGCGCCATCGTTAACTCGCCACTTACCTGCAACCATCACTTTATCTGCTTGTTGAGCGCCGCAGAGTAGTAGTGCTGCAAGTGGATCGTGGCTGCCAGAGAAACGAATGTCATCAAGCTTGAACATCGCGATGTCGGCTTGTTTGCCGACCTCTAGCGTACCAATGTCGGTTCTGCCCATTGCTGCAGCAGAGCCTGATGTTGCCCAGCGCAGTGCATCGAAGTGTGAAACGTTGGCCGAGCCATATTGCAGGCGTTGTAGATACATCGCCATGCGCACTTCGGCAATCATGTTGGAACCGTCATTCGAGGCAGAACCATCCACCCCCAGCCCGACTTTTACGCCTGCTGCTTCAAGGTCGTTGTTCTTACAAATACCAGAAGCCAACATCATGTTGGAAGTTGGGCAGTGGCTGATACCAATGCCCGCTTTACCTAAGCGCTTGATCTCTTCTGGATTGAAGTGAATACCATGAGCGAGCCAAGTGCGTTCGTTGAGCCAGCCCACATCTTCCAGATAATCGACAGGGCGTAGGCCAAACTTCTCAATACAGAAGTCTTCTTCATCGAGCGTTTCGCATAGGTGCGTGTGCATCATCACGTTCTCACGCTCACTGATCTTGGCAGTCTCTTTCATTAAATCAGTGGTGACTGAGAACGGCGAACAAGGCGCGAGTGCAATTTGAATCATCGCCCCTTCATCACGCTGGTGGTAATCACGAATCAAGCGTTGGCTGTCATCAATGATGGTTTGTTCGGTTTGAATGGTGTGTCGTGGCGGTAACCCACCTTCATCTTCCCCAAGGCTCATAGAACCGCGTGTGAATATGGCTCTAACTCCCAGCTTCTCTGCTGCTTCGACTTGTAAATCGATGGCGTGTTCTAGCCCGTTTGGCAGCAAGTAATGATGGTCTGAGGCGGTGGTACAGCCCGACATCATTAACTCGACCAGCGCCAGCTCTGTAGCAAGGCTCATCATCTCAGAATCGAGGTTGGCCCAAACCGGGTAGAGGCTTTGTAGCCAATGGAAGAGTTCTTGATTGAGTGCGCCGGGGTAGGCTCGCGTTAGGGTTTGATAGAAGTGGTGGTGCGCATTGATAAGCCCAGGAGTCACAACATGACGAGAGGCGTCGACGCTGTAATCTACGGGGGAGGTCGGCTCTTTGTGTTTGCCAACCAGTTCAATGATTTTATTACCTTTAATGACAATGCCGCCTTCTGCATCAGCAAGTGAGCCAGTGTAGATTGCGAGAGGATTCTTAATCCAGATGGTTTCCATTCATAGTAGTCCTTAGCCATCTCAGCCTTTTCAGGGAAGAGGGTCTTTATTTGGTATTTGTTGTTAAAAGATAAATTCGAATCAAGGGCGATGAAACATTCAGTGTTCTCATTACGCCCGTGATTCTACGGAAATCGGTTTTACGCTAGTTCAAGAATCAGTTAGTTCGTTTTTGGCTCAGGGTTATCTGATGCCGTTTGAACGTCAGTTTCTGTTGTTGCTTGTTGAATCTCTAGCTGCTCGTTTGAGTGTAGTTCTTCTTCAGCTTGTTCTCTCATTTCTAGCTCAACTTGCGCTTGGCTTTCGGCTAACGCTTCTTGTTCTTCTGCGCGTGAAGATTTAGGCAATACAAGGTTAAGAACAACCGTCATGATGGTGCCAGTCGTAATGCCAGAGTGCAGGAAGTTCGCTAAATCGTGTGGCAAGTGTTGCAGCAATCTTGGTTCGAAGGTAACGGCCAAACCAGATGCCAAACCTACACAGATTACCAAGGCATTTCGCTTGGTGTCTGCGGCTTTGATCAACATGCGGATACCCGCGTAAGCAATCATTCCGAACATCACAAAGCCCACACCACCCAAAACGGGTTTAGGGATCGTGACGGCAATAGCGGCTAATTTTGGGAATAAACCGCCTAAAATTAGTAAACCACCGGTTGCGGCAACCACGTAGCGACTTGCTACCCCTGTGATACCGACAATACCAACGTTTTGGCTGAATGAAGCGAGTGGCATTGCAGTGAGAATCGACGATAAGGTACTGCCGATACCATCACCCAGTAGCCCACGTTTTAGGTCTTTACCGCTGACTTGTGTTTGACAGTTGTTGCCCAACGCCATGAAGTCCCCTGTGGCTTCAGCGATAACCACGATGTACACCAAACTCATACTGATGATGGCACTGATTGAAAAGGTAAAGCCATATTTAAAAGGTTCAGGACCGCCAATCCAAGCCGCAGAGCCGATCTGCTCAAGGTCAACCATGCCAAGTGATAAAGCCACAATGTAACCGCCGGCTAAACCGATCACGATAGCGGAGGCCGCAACCGCGCCTTTACAATAAACCGATACGCCAATCACGATCCCCAAAGAGACCAGTGCGAGAAACAGTTTAGGTAGCGTGGCGAATTGTTCCGTGTTGGCAGGGGAGTCGCCAACCCAGTTCATGGCAACCGGTAAAATGGTTAAGCCGATTAGGGTAACCACTACACCACTTACCACGGTTGGGAACAATTTACGGACCTTGTCCATATAAAAGCTGGCACCAATCACTACGAACGAGCCAATAAGCGCTGAGCCCATAATGGCAGCGACGCCACCTTCGTTACCGATCGAAATGGCCACACCTAAAAAGGCAAAGCTTGAGCCCATTACCACGGGCAGTCGAATACCCACTGGACCAAAACCAAGACACTGCGCGACGGTCACAATACCTGACGCCAAGAGCGCAGCATTGATCAGTGAGACGATCTCGGTGTTGGGTAGGCCGATGGAAGCGCCGACAATAAGGGGGACAGCGACAATGCCACCAATCGAGGCGAGCATGTGTTGTAGAGCGAGTAGAAGGGTTAGCCCATGGGGCGGTCTTTCATTAAGGGTGTACAGAAGTTTCATTTGATATTCCTCTGCCTGCGTTTCCGTTTACAGGCGGTTGGCGGTCAAATAATGACTTCTACAAACTGCGTAGGGTCATAAAAAAGGTGCACCGAGTCGTTGGGAGCTCTGCTCTCGAGTCATCAATGCAATTAGCTTTCTTAAAAATGTTGTCGTTGCTTGGCTAGCGAGCGAGCCAAGCAACGTTTCTGAACGTTCCATGCCGAACCATTCAGGAGAGATAGGATTAACCGATGAACACTAGCTTGGCGATGAAGATAGCCGCTAGGAAGTACATCGAGATGGAGACATCTTTCGTTTTACCTGTCGCAAGCTTAAGCACGGTGTAGGTGATGAAACCCAGTGCGATACCATTAGCGATAGAGAATGTTAGTGGCATCATCAGTGCGGTAATCGCAGCTGGAGCACCATTGGTAAAGTCTTTCCAATCGACGTGCTGCATGCTGCTCATCATTACGAATGCTACATAGATAAGAGCGCCAGACGTTGCGTAAGCGGGGATCATGCCTGCAAGCGGTGATAGGAAAATCGCCGCTAAGAACAAAGCGCCAACTACGATTGCTGAAAGACCTGTACGAGCACCTGCAGCAACACCAGCAGCACTTTCTACGTAACTGGTTACTGGCGGACAACCCACACACGCACCTGCAACACTTGAGATACTATCGGCTTTGAGCGCTTTGCTCAGGCCTTCAATCTTGCCGGTTTCAGGGTTAGTGAGGTTTGCACGCTCAGCTACGCCCATCAAGGTACCAGCCGTATCGAACATGTTTACAAAAAGGAAAGCCAAGATAACGCTGATCATGGATACATTCAGTGCACCTGCGATATCCATTGCCATAAAGGTAGGCGCTAGGCTTGGTGGTGCAGCGAAGAAGCCATCGTAGTGAACTAAGCCAAGCATCATGCCGACGAGTGTTACACTCAAAATACCGATAAGTACCGCACCAAACACTTTACGTTCACTCAGAACCGCAATGATCAAGAATGCAATAGCAGCGAGCAGAGCTTCTGGTTTGGTGAAGTCACCCAGTGAAACCAAAGTTGCTGGGTTTTCGACGACGATGCCTGCTGTTTTCAAGCCAATTAGACCTAAGAACAAACCAACACCCGCAGTCATGGAATAGCGCAAGCTCTCAGGAATACTCTCGATGATCCATTGACGGACTTTGTAGAAACTCATCCCGACAAACAAGATACCAGAGATAAACACCGCACCCAGTGCGACTTCCCAGCTATAGCCCATCTCACTCACAACCGTAAAGGAGAAGAACGCATTCAGACCCATGCCCGGTGCTAGGCCGACAGGCCAGTTCGCAAATAGCCCCATTAACAAACAGCCGATCGCAGCACCAATACAGGTTGCCACGAATACTGCCCCTGCATCCATGCCTGAAGCGGCCATGATTTGTGGGTTAACGAAGATGATATAAGCCATGGTCGCGAAGGTGGTGACACCGCCGACTAACTCATTTTTTACACTGCTTCCGTGTGCCTTAATCTTAAAGAGCTTCTCTAAAATTCCGTTGTTCGCATCTTGGTTGAGTATTTCTGTTTTACTCTCACTCATGTCTGCAAGTCCTTTTATGTTGTGATCCATTTATTGAATACAGCGAGATTTCAATATTAAGTTTTAAGGTTTTTCCTAGCTCTAAGTCTCTATTGACGAGTTTCTCGCGACTCATTTTCTAACTGTTAACGTTGTTAGTATTTTTATGTGAGCGTGTTGAGGGTCTGTTGACCTTTCGCGGTTAAATTTTGTTCGAGATAGAATCGTTTTAGGCGCGGCAAGGAGTATGTAGCCTAGTCACTCTAAGTAAATACTTCTTAACAAAGCATAAAACGATTCTAACCGAACCCTTCGGGCAGCCTTTGTGGTTCATTTCTACTGCGTTATCGGCTTCTCATGTAGGCTAGCTACACATCAAAGCCTCTGCTTTGTAGAAATTTTCCACAAAGCGCTGCAAAAATCAGCTCGAAAGGTCAACAGACCCTACTGAGCATGCATCTTTTTAGATGCACGCATGAATCTGTTTATTACTGGTTGATTGAGCCTAGATCGGGATTCTAAGCATCGGGACTAACTGCCCCGATAAGTCGAGAAACTGTATGGCGAGACTAAAAGCGGAACGTGGTAGTGCGCATCGGGATCATCCAAGCCGAAACGAATAACCACATCGTCTAGGAAAGGCACGCCATCTAATTCGACACCTTTGCTTTTGTAGTAATCGGCTACATAGAACACCAATTGATATTTCCCCGGGCGGAAATCATTTCCTGCCAGAATCGGCGCATCGGTACGGCCATCGGAGTTGGTGAGCACGGTCGCCAGCTTTTCTGTTGAGTCTTCGTTTACCTTATAAAGCTCTACCTTGATCTCTGCGCCAGGCAAGCCGTGTGTGGTGTCTAATACGTGTGTTGTTAATCTTCCCATAGTCCTTTAATAGCGCTTTTGGCGCTCCTCTGTTCCGTGGTTTATGTATCCATTTCGACCTTGCAAAAGAGTTCAGCTGGTCACTTTGTTATCACTAACTATGTACGAACTGTACACAATTAGTAAAGCGAATTGTTGGAAAAATGTTAACCATTGTATCTTTTTTTCTGACTTTATAGATCTTTATTATCGTTTTTTTGTGAGGTTGAGTTTTGTTAAGTTGTTGTTTTAAAGTCGGTAAATAGTTCAAATTTAACTTGAATAACAAAATCTTTACATTGAGATAAATAATTGTATACAATAAATGTACAGGGGTAAGGTTGCTCGGTTTTGAAATAACCAATAGCTGAATCATTTCGATGGGTCAGTTGAAGAGCGGCTAAACCAACCACTTATGTTAGGAGTACTTGGATGAATAAGGATTATTCAAGAAATTTGATCGGTTACGGAGCTAATCCTCCCAACCCTCAATGGCCAGGTAATGCGCGCGTCGCGGTTTCTTTTGTATTGAACTATGAAGAGGGCGGTGAGCGTTGTTTGTTACATGGAGACGACGAGTCTGAAGCCTTTCTTTCAGAGATCCCGTCAGCACAGCCGATCAAAGGCGAGCGTCACATCAGCATGGAGTCCATCTATGAGTATGGTAGCCGAGCGGGTGTGTGGCGTGTTCTTCGCTTGTTCGATGAATATGAAATTCCACTGACTGTATTTGCGGTCGCTATGGCAATTGAGCGTCACCCAGACGTAGCTGAAGCCATGGTAGAAGCAGGTCACGAAATCTGTAGCCACGGTTATCGCTGGATAGACTATCAATACATTGATGAGTCAGAAGAGCGCGACCACATGACCAAAGCGATTGAGATCATCCAACAGGTAACGGGTCAACGCCCGCAAGGTTGGTATACCGGTCGCACAGGGCCGAATACTCGTCGTTTAGTTGCAGAAGAAGGTGGCTTCCTTTACGACTCAGATGCCTACGACGATGACCTGCCTTATTGGCACACCGAAACCGGTCATCCACAACTGGTGATCCCTTACACACTTGATGTGAACGATATGCGTTTTTCAACGGCGCAAGGATTCAACTCGGGTGAGCAGTTCTTCCAATATTTAAAAGACACTTTTGACACCCTTTATATGGAAGGCGAAACCGCACCGAAAATGATGTCGGTAGGACTGCATTGTCGTCTTATTGGTCGTCCCGGTCGTATTGCTGCATTGAGACGCTTCTTAGATTACGTAAAACAGCATGACAGCGTGTGGCTATGTCGTCGAATCGATATTGCCAACCACTGGCACAAACATCATCCATACAACGGACAACAAAATTAGAACGAACAGCAAGGAGGCTTAACGTGACTGAATTTCGATCTTGCCAACCAACAACCATGGACCGTGACACTTTTGTCGCGCACTTTGCTGATGTTTACGAGCACAGCCCATGGGTTGCTGAGGCGGTATATGACCAAGGTTTGAATGCCGAAGACGACCACATTGAGAATCTTCATCTAAAAATGGCATCGACCTTGTTGAATGCCGACCAAGGCAAACAGTTGGCTTTGATCAACGCTCACCCAGATTTAGCGGGCAGAGCAGCAGTAAACGGCGAACTCACCGAGTCGTCGACCAAAGAACAAGCGGGGGCGGGCATTGACCAATGCAGCGCCGAAGAATTTGAAAAATTCACTTCTTATAACAACAGCTACAAAAGTCGCTTCAATTTCCCTTTTATCATGGCGGTGAAGGGAGCCAATCGTTACCAAATTCTTGAGTCGTTCGAGATGCGATTAGGAAATGATAGTGAAACTGAGTTTGCTACGGCGATTCAAGAGATCAATAAGATCGCGATGTTTCGTCTCTGGGATATGTAAGTTAACGGAGTTAACAGCTATCTCAGCCCAGTCTTAGTGTGCTAAAGATTTGATTTGTAAAAAGATAAGCCACTAAGTTCTCATTTTATTATTACTTGATTAATTTCATAGGATTACACGGACATGACCCATAAATTTGAACAGTACATAAACCTTGCAGACGAAAAACTCGGCGCAGAAGCTATCTTCGCAACAGACGATTTTTTCGCCGATAAAAGCCGTCTCCTCAGCCACGCAGCACCAGAGTGGAAAGACGACTTATACGACGATAACGGCAAGTGGATGGACGGCTGGGAAAGCAGACGTAAACGCGGCGAAGGTTACGACTACTGTGTCGTTCGCCTTGGTCTAGCTGGCACCATTGCTGGCGTTGATATTGATACCTCATTCTTCACAGGTAACTTCCCACCTTCGGCATCAATCGACGCATGCTATTCACCACAGGGTGAGCCAACAGACTCAACAGAGTGGCAAGAAATTCTGCCTTCAATGGCACTACAGGGTGATCATCATCATTTTGAAGACATCGAAAGCGACCAAGTATTTACGCACCTACGTTTGAACATCTATCCAGACGGTGGTGTTGCACGCCTTCGTGTTTACGGCCGACCAAGCGTTGACTGGGACGCAATAGACTCTCATCAACAGGTGGATCTAGCAGCCGTTGAGCACGGTGGCCGTGCACTGGCATGTAGTGATGAGCACTACGGTAATAAAGCCAACATCTTAGGCCCAGGCCGCGGTGAAAACATGGGTGATGGCTGGGAAACAGCGCGTCGTCGTACGCCGGGTAATGATTGGGTAATCGTGGCATTAGGTCACCCAGGTAATATCGAACGTATCGTTGTGGATACGGCGCACTTTAAAGGTAACTACCCAGACAGCTGCTCAATTCAAGCGGCTTACGTGAAAGGTGGTACCGACGATCAAGTGGAAACACAAAGCCTATTCTGGCGTGAACTACTGCCTGCTCAAAAGCTGCAAGCGCACGAGATTCACGAATTCATTTCTGAGGTAAACGACCTTGGTGCGATTACCCACGTACGTGCAAACATATTCCCAGATGGTGGTATTAGCCGTTTGCGTCTATTTGGTACGAAAGCGAAATAGGTAAGGAAATCAGTATGAGTAATGGAATACGTCGTTTAACTATCGAACCGTTAACTAAGCAAGCTTTTACTGAGTTTGGTGATGTTATCGAGTCTGATAATAGTGATTTCTTCATGATCAACAGTGGCTCAACACGTCGCTACCACAAGCTAGCGACAACGGACGTGCAAGACCAAGGCGGAGAAGCGATCATCAGCATCTTCCAAGCTACGCCGTTGAGCTACCCACTGACCATCAAAATGCTAGAGCGTCATCCACTTGGCTCTCAGGCATTCATTCCATTACTTGGTCAACCCTATTTAATTGTTGTTGCCCCAAAAGGTGGTAACCCATCGTTAGCCAATTGCCGAGCTTTCTTAAGCAACGGCCGTCAAGGAGTGAACTATCACAAAGGGGTGTGGCATCACCCGGTTCTTGCACTCACGGATCAAGACCAGTTCTTGATCGTCGATAGAGGTGGAGAAGGACATAACTGTGATGAAGTTTATTTTGAGAACGACCTGGTGGCATTGCATTTGGAAGATATGCCAACGGAAGACAACAAGGAAGAGCAACGCTTAGCTAAAGCGTTGTGATACAGGAGTTTATTATGGATCCGCATATTACAGAGTGGTTGAATTTAGCGATTCGCTGGATTCACATGATTGTTGGTGTTGCGTGGATAGGCGCATCATTTTACTTTGTTTGGTTAGAGAACAACCTTAACCGAGTTAACCCTAAAACTGGCCTTTCAGGCGACTTATGGGCGATTCACGGCGGTGGTATTTATCACCTAGAGAAGTACAAACTTGCGCCACCAGAAATGCCAGAGCACCTACACTGGTTCAAGTGGGAAGCTTACTTCACATGGATCACAGGCGTGTGTCTACTGGGTGTCGTTTATTACCTCAACGCAGAAATCTACCTGATTGCACCGGGCTCTGGCCTTGATTCAACAACGGCAATCGCGATTGGTATTGGTTCATTCGTTGCTGGTTGGTTTATCTACGACTTACTGTGTGACTCGCCATTAGGAAAAACCCCGGTGTTGCTTGGCGTTGTGCTGTTTGTGCTGCTCGTTGCTGCGACCTATGGCCTAACCCAAGTGTTCAGTGGCCGTGGTGCTTATATCCACGTGGGTGCCATTATCGGTACCATCATGGTGGGTAACGTATTCCGCGTTATCATGCCTGCGCAGCGTAACTTGGTGAAAGCGATTGAAGAGAAACGCGAACCGGATCCGGCACTACCTGCGAAAGGTCTACTGCGCTCTCGTCACAATAACTACATGACACTGCCAGTGCTGTTCATCATGATCAGTAACCACTTCCCAAGCACTTACGGCTCGGAATACAACTGGTTGATCCTTGCTGGCCTGGCAATCTTCAGTATATTGGTACGTCACTACTTCAATACCCGTCATGGCAGTCAGAAGTTCGCATGGACAGTGCCAGTAGCGGCATTGGGTATGATTACTCTCGCGTTTGTTACCTCACCTTACGCGAAAAAACAGATGACCCCGGTAGTGCAAGCACCAGTGGTACAAGAAGTGCAAGTTAGCACGACCGAATCGTCTCCAGAAGAACTTGCTGTGAATAGTACGCCTTCTGCAACGACTGATGATCAACAAGCTCCAGCACACGCAACGCAACCTGCGAGTGCAGGTGTCAGATTTGAAACCATCAACAAGGTCATTCAAGAGCGCTGTTCAGTGTGTCACTCTGCAACGCCTAGCCATGCCGCTTTTGCTGCCGCGCCAGCAGGTGTCATGCTTGATACGCCAGAAGAGATCAAAGCTAATGTACCTAGGATCGTTGCTCAAACCGTAACAACTCAGGTGATGCCTCTTGGTAACATGACTCAAATGACCGACGAAGAGCGAGCACTCATCGGCACTTGGGTAGAACAAGGTGCTACGATTCAATAACCGTACTTTTCAATAACAGTACTCAGAATCCTTTACCTAAGAGCATGAGTCTTAGGTGAGGCTTGGGGAGAGTTTGGTCTTACGGGCACGCGCCAAACTCATCCCACCCTGTTTCCCCGGTTCCTATAACCGGGGCTTTTTGATTTTGGATATCTGACAGGCGCTTCGAGAAGCTATAGTTGTTGCGAAGGGGATTAGATCTTACACCTTGGATTTACATCCGTTTACCGTCTCCACCTTCTTACGTCTTGCTGCGAGTTTCTTCCTTAATTTAAGTCCAGGTCGTTCAATCAAGAAGTATGAAATGAGCGCGCATATGAATACGAGAACAATGTTGATAGGCCAAGTGGCATACCACTCACGAGTCCAAGAATTTAAGAAAGGTTCTTGCCACAGATACAGCGAGTAACTTAATACACCTAGCCACACAGCAAGTTTACTATTTAGGATAGTGAAGCTCAGGCCGTGATTAAACTGGCTATAGCGAAGAATCATAAGTGCAGCACAAACGTTGATTAATGTTTGGCCAAGTACGTAGAACCAAGCTGGGCTCAATTTATAGAGTGCGCTGGGAACTAAAATCATCGCCACAGGCACGACTATGAACCACCTAGAACTAAAACAACTGGGGAGTGTGAACCCAGCCTCTTTCATGTAGGCAATAATACAGCCCATGGCTAGTGCATCTGCAATTGCCTGAAACTCTCGGGTCATCGCTGAGGGGGAACTACCGGCTTCAAACCACATCCAATAGCGAATACAGGGGATAAATAAAACCGCTAATAGGAGCAATGACTTAGCGTGTTGTCGTCCCAATGTCGTGAGTAAAAGTGGCCACAGTAGGTAGAATTGCTCTTCGACCGCAAGTGACCAGGTGTGATTGAGCCACCATTCGCGCTCGTGGTGATAATTCATTGTGTAGGTGACAGCGTGGAATAGGTCGCCCGGTAGCAAAGAGATGATGCCAACGTATTCTGCGATTGCGATACAAAGAATGTAGAAATAAAAAGCAGGGAATAAACGGAACATGCGCCGGATGAAGAATTGGGGAAGATTTATCTTATTGGTTAGCTTAAGTTCACTAAGCAATAGCGTTGTAATTAGGAACCCTGATATAACAAAAAATACTTTTACGCCGAAGTTACCCAAGCTATTGAGTGGCATAAATATTTGGGGAAAGTTAACTGTACCGCACAAGTGCCCTAAACAGACTAGCAATATAGATGCAGCACGCAACCCATCGAGAGATGGAATTCTATTCTCCATGTGACTTTTCCCCTTTTTGCTCGTTGTCTTTCTCAGAGCGTTTCGGTCATCACAATATGGTTTGCAAAGGGAGTGCCATTTATTATTGAGCTTATCTTGTTGTTATATTGAACTTATATTTTAAATCAATTTCTTACTTTCAAATTGCGAGTCAATTTAAGTGGGTACAATACTTTAGGCTTCATATCCGATTGAACTTTTTACCGCTCTTTCTCAATCGAAGGTCGAATGAAGCCTTCTTTCAATCGCTATTTCGTAGATAGTTCCGTATAAGCTACTTGAACTGAACCTCTACCCGTGGCACTTTCTATTCCAAATTAACGTTAGCTAGGAAACAAAATGGAAGACATAGTACTCACATTCTTTAGGTTCGTTGGTGCGTTCTTTCGCATGCTTTTCCAGTTCTTCATTATGGACATCATATGCTTCGGCGTGGGATGGGTTGTATCTAAGGTGTTCACTTTAGGGCGTTTTCCTTCGTTTACGCCTGACGAAAAAGAGCGGGATCGAGTGTCCAATATCGGGGCTATCATTCTATTGTTGTTTCTTTTGGCAATTGGTGTGTTTAACAGCCTTTAATGTACTAGTGCTAATTGAATAGTGAGGATGCATGCAATTTTACCCAGCAGAACAATACCAAGCTGCTTGCCGTGAGATGTTTGAACGATACGAGCGTGATATCAAGAAGCTACTCCCTACCGCGAGAGTAGAGCATGTAGGTGCATCATCCATTCCGTTAGCTTTATCTAAGGGCGATTTAGATATCTTCGTGGGTGTTGAGCTCAACGAGCTTGAGGATGCCGCAGAGCGACTCACAGCACTCGGCTTCAAAGAGAAGCTCGATACGCTAAGAACAACAGAACTGTGCATGCTGGAATCCATATCCTCTGATGATGTGGCATTGCAACTGGTCGCCAATGGTTCTGAGTTTGAGTGCTTTCTAACGTTTCGCGACAGGCTGAGGGCAAGCGCCGATTTAGTCGAAAAATACAATACACTCAAAATGTCTTGTGAAGGTTGGCCACAAGACAAATATCGTAAAAAGAAGTCAGCTTTTATTGAGTCTGTGTTGGGGCGAGAGTAGACGCGATAGTCTTCATTTTTGGTATCACTACTTAGTGAAAAATGCATTTATACAGCGTGTTAAGTCTCCACCTCTTACTTCCAAGTTTTACCTTCGTAAGCGTCCTTCCAATTTATCATTACATCTCTATCTTTATTTTATGCAATGAAACTCACATAAACTGCATTGAATACCTATTGTGACATTTGTGCATGATATGTTTCATTTGATTTTATAAAGCGGCTTTATTTATTGAAAACAAAGTGTTTTTCATACCTATTTCTACGTTTTTTATCAATAAATGAAGCTTTAGTTATCTGAAATCGCACTCTCTACATCAATAATCAACACTACCTTAGGAAAGGGCATGTCTGAAGTCATAGAAAATACACCCACAGTAGTTCTCGCATCTCGATGGTCTCGCTTTTGGGCGCTTTTTATTGATGGCCTCATTTACGCGGCTGCTATGATTCCAGTTGTTTTGTATACCGACTTGTTCGATCGAGCTGCTTCTAACGGAACGATAGATCTACACGAACAAATCATGGTGTTTGTTTATGGCTGGGTGATGTTTCTCTTGTGTCACGGCTACTTACTGCAAAATAAGGGACAAACGATCGGTAAAAATGTAATGGAAATTGCAATTGTTGATATGGATGGCAAACAACTAGGTTTATTCAACATAGTGATCAAACGAATCTTACCGATGAGTATCTTTGTCTATATTCCTGTTGTTGGTCAGTATATATCGACTCTTGATTACCTGTTTGCTTTACGTAAAGACAGACGCTGTTTGCATGACTTAATTGCAGGCACTCAGGTGGTGAGTGTTGCCGTGCCTAGAAACCTCGATTTCAGCACCATCGAATAAAACACAGTTGCCAAAAACTTGATGTTACTTTAAGGATATTATGATCAATCAGCTATTCTCTGCCACTGCAATGTACAGGAACTTACCAAACAATATTTATTATTTAGCTGTGGCTAGAATGATTTTAGGGATGGGTAACTTCATTCTGCCATTCCTTGTCTTACTTTTTACTGACAAGTTGGGATACTCTGCAACGGTAGCTGGCACCTTAGCAATGGCGGGAACGGGCGGATACCTCTTCGGGAGCTTTTTAGGTGGGAGGCTATCGGATAGGTTGGGACATAAAGGAATCATGGTTTTTGGTGAGTTTACGTCTGCAGTCTTGTTGATTGTTTGTGGTTTTTTCGCTGATGATCCTGTCATCGTACCTACGCTGTTGTTGTCGGCCTATTTCTTTGGTGGTTTAGCTCTGCCCGCGAGCAATGCTTTAGTTGCTGATCTTTCCACACCTAAAAATCGTGATGCAGTTATTTCGCTCAGTTATTTAGCGTACAATTTTGGTTCAGCTCTCGGTCCTATCATGGCTGGTTACCTGTTTTGGAATCATACCGAGTGGATATTCTTTGGTAACGGATTGGCTGCTCTTTGCTGTGTTGTTATTGTTGCTACGTTTGTGAAAGTGCAACCTGGATTAGAATCGGACAACGATAGCGAGCTCGAACAGCCGGTCTCAGGCTCTGTTTGGTCCGTTCTACGATCAAGGCCAAGGCTTTTACTATTCACTTTTCTATGCGGATTACTGTGGTACTCATTGAATCAAATGACAATGGCTAGCCCACTGTACTTGAGCCACGTGTTCGGAGAGCAAGGTCCTGTCATTTTTGGGCAACTAATGACTTACGCTTGTGTTTTAGTGGTGCTGATCACACCCATTTTAATGAGGTTAACCTCAAAGAAACTAGAGACAGTTAGCCTTGCTTATGCTGGTTTGATGTTTGCATTTGGTTACATGCTGGTGATGTTATATCCAACCATTCCTGTTCATTTCTTTGCTTGGTTATTTCTTTCTGCAGGCGAGGTTCTCCTTTTAACAAAAGAAGGGGTATACCTAGCAAACAACTCACCGTCGAGCCATCGCGGGCGTATTCAAGGTGTGTTGATTACATTAAGAATGCTTTTTGTTATGCCGAGCTTTGTTGTCATTGGCTATTTTATTGATGATTATGGTTACACCTTTACTTGGCTAAGTGTGGTTTTAATTTCCCTTGCTAGTGCGGTTGGCTTCTATTTTATGTCAGCTAAAGCGCAACGTTCTCCTACATTAGCTATCGACTAGTTTTTTATCAGTTAGCAAACACTATCTATTAATTTTTGGAGGTTAATTATGATTAATATAAGGAAAGCAGCTATATCTGATGCCAAGGATATTTTTGATATTCGCAGTCGTGCCATCCTTGACCAGTGTTCCGCTTATTACTCGGAAGAACAGCTTTCACTATGGACGCCGGGCGAGATGTCAGAGGCATTTATTGCTGACGTGGGAGCAACCTTTTACGTTTCCGAAGTGGATGGCCAAGTGATTGGTAGCGGTAAGATCAATACCCAAACGGGTATGGTTGATGCGATTTTCGTAGACCCTGATTTTTACGGTAAAGGTGCAGCTAAAATGATGTTGCAATTCTTAGAGGGGCTAGCGAATCAACACAACTTGCCTCTAATGAAACTAGAATCGACTCTGAATGCAGCAGCGTTTTATCGTTCGTGTGGCTTTATTGGTGATGAGCTTTCCACTTATCATTCTCCTAGAGGTATCAGCCTCGACTGTATCCCGATGGAAAAGCATTTAATTAAAAGCTAAAGCTTGATTCCTCAGATATGCTGCTAATGCCTGATATGTTCAAATAAACAGCACTAACTCCAATTCTCTGTGCTGTTTTTACTTTCCTCTTACACTCTTTTCTAATATCACTCTTAGTATCAAATCACTCCTTGTTTAACAGCAAGTAACTCATTATGAAGAACTTCTTTGATAGCGAACTCATGCTCTCTAGCTCTTTGAATTTCGTTTTGCTATCACTGGGGCTAACGCTCCTTTTACACCTTCCTCTTTGGTGTGGGTTCAACTTGAGCCGACGAAAATGGAAACGGATGGACTATTTGTGGCCGCTACTGGCGGGTATTGGAATGCTCGGTGCTGTGTCTGAAATTCGTGCCAAAGTCGCAGGTGATTGGGTCGAGACAGAACAAACCAGAGCGGTGGCGATTTTGGAGTCGGTACAGCAGTTTTCTTTGGATAAGTTAAGAAGTGATGTCTGCAATGGACAACCATCATTAGACAATTATGGGCAGCACCATGAAGCGTGTTTGTGGTATTTGAACACCGCGATGACGTTTAAAGATGTGGATTTCACTCTATTGCCAAATGCGGCTGATTTTACGGTTCCTGCGCCTGGTGTTTCATTAGTAGAAAGTGATGCCGTGTGGGTGAGTGGTATGCTGAACCAGTATGAAAAACAGAAAAACCAGTATATTAAGACCAGAGAGGCACAGGTGAAGCAGCCACTAGAAAGTCTCTTTTGGTATGTAAGCCCTTATTTAGTTTGCTTTGCGATAGCCCTGCGACTTACTAAGGTGACGGCGGAGCTTAAACTAGACAAGCTTGGGTAAACTACAGTTTAGTTTCAGTGGGTATGGCTTTCTTTGGCGAAGAAGCCTTTCGTTTTCTTTTCCGTGTTAGTCATTTTATTATTTGGTGGCTAATATTACCGTACCCTAATTTATAGACTTTTTTATTCATTTGTTTTTATTTTTCTTACTGATCTTGTCAAATTTTATATTTCTAGTTCTAAAGTATGATAGTTATATTATTATAAACCGTAAAAAAGTATGTGCCCCAACTTGATTCTAATATATTATTTTATTATGTGTTGTTTTGCTTGTTTTTTATACATAGCATTCTGCCAGCTAAAATACTTATTAAAAATTAAGGTCAGTATATGCTGGAGAAAATTAAATTTACATTTCTATTATTAACCTTGCTGTTTTCTAACTCGGTGCTAAGTTCGACGCTCTTTATCAAAAATAGCTTGGACATGTCTGGAGAAAGTGGCAGCGAGGAGATGAAAGCTTTTTATTCAATTAACAAAGGTGCTTGGGTTGATATTGAACAGCTCGATATGAATGACCCGAGCTCCCTGTCTAATCTCATTGGTTACACTGATGGTGATAGGTTAAGAATCAAAGTTATCACACCGACTAAGCGATTCGTTAGTCAAGGTATGTCGATACCTTACTTCCGTAACTCTCAACCTCATATGTTTGAAATTAAAGGTACGACATTACCGGAAGAAGTGCATATTCAAATAGATGGTGTATTAGGGCGAGGAACGATCAAGCGTGCCTTTACTACCGATTCTGGCTGGCAATATCGTGTCACGACCTGTGGTGGCGCCGGTATTGTGATTGCCTGTGCTGTTGGTGATTATGGTGAGCTAGTAATGCGCTTTGCTGGTATTACAACAATCCCTGTTTTCTCTGGTTCATCTTATATTGATGAGCGATTCTTCGATAAGCTTGAGAAGGGAGAACAGATCGAATTACTCGATAATAAGGGGCACTACTTCAGCGGCTTGTTTTACCATGAGGTGAAAATTTGGGACCGAGAAGCTGGCGAGATTTTTGACCTTAAAGCTGGCGGACTAGGGCTAGGAATGGGTGAAGCAGTCTCAATTAAATTCACGCGTTGGTAATTATAAGTAATGGAAAGAATAATGAAAAAAGTAATTTTATCGCTTAGTGTGTTGTTATTTTCTGGAGTGTTAGGAACAGTCGTTCAAGCGCAAGAAATAGAAACATCTCGTGAGTTATCGTCCATGCATCAGGCTGTTATGGGGCCTTGGAATCTTATTCGTGTTAATGGTGAGCAACCGACGCACCAAGCATCAATACAAATAGCACGAGATAATATTTATGGTCGTACGGGCTGTAACCACTTCGTTACCCAAGTGACGACATTTGAACAAGGCTATTTGGCGTTCACACCAATTGCCAGCACAAGAATGGGCTGTAGTGGAACTCAAGCGATTCAAGAGAATCTGATTTTTGATACGTTCGAAGAGAGCGTTACTGTGGCTTATGACGATGCGGGTGAACAGTTGACGATCATCGGACATGACAATACGTTGGTCTTCGAACCATCAAGCTAGTTTGGATTGTGTCTAATTTGGCGGAGAACCACAGTGTGGTTTGGAATTGATTGGATGTTAAAAAGAGCCTCGATGAGGCTCTTTTTGTTATAGGTTATGAGTTGTCGGTCAAACCAAAGCTCGCATTGGCACTTCGTGGTTTACGCCGTTTTAGTTAGTGGTAATTCACAACCAACGAAGCATTCATATCGTACCCCATGGTCACATCGGTATCGCCATCGACAAGATACACATTGTCTGTGGTCAGTTTTGATGAAATCACACCTTCGACCCAAACTGGATACTGAACGGTTTCTACTTTGTAGCCTTCAGGGTAAGAGACTCTGACAATTTGGTTCGCTGGTGGTGGTGGCATGTGTATACACGCTCCAGCAGTAGGAACTAACAAGAATTCGGTAGCAACGAGGGGCGCTGAGAAAGCAATTGGAACCAGGAATCCAGGTATACGCACCTTCTTACCGTCAAAGTCTTGAGTCAATGTCTCTGATGCTCGCTGTTGATTCGCGATGTATTTCGAACGCAGCTTCATTAATTCATCGGCGCCTAGCCCTTCTGATGTTAATTTTTGCTGCGCTAAGTATGTTGAATACAAGATGTCTCATCAAATGGCTACTTTGCTTTTAAGAACATTTACTTACAGTCAGTTAACTAAAATTGTATCTAACACCAAGTTGTAATTGAGGCCCATAAATCCCGTTATTCTTAGAAGATATCGAGAATGCGGCTTTATCCGTTGCATGGAATCTCGCGCCAAACGTAAAGATCGAATGCTCTCCATTTGCACCTACCATGACATTTGCCTCTACTCGTTGGGTAATCCAGGCTCGAAGCCCAGCGTTGAATTCAATAAAGGTTTTGCTTTTCCCTGGAGCGTAAGATCCTTTGTTGTAGTGAAGCAATAGTTGAGTATTGAGATCGATGGCTTGGTTGATAGGCCCGTAAACTTGAGGCCCGATATAAACGTCATAGTTGTCTTCATCGAGATCGGCATTTGAGCTTACCCCACCCAGAAGCGCAAGGCTGTCATTGATATCTCTCCCCCCTTCCAAACTAATACCATTTGGCTTTGTTTGAATCCCAAGCTCTACAAAATCGGTAGTGAAATTTGCAGCAGACAATGCTTGGTGAGAGAAGGTACATAGCAGTAGAGGTATTAAATTTTTAATTTTCATATGACTTATAAAGACTAAGAGCAGTGGAGTGATGCGTAGATATATTGTTATCTCAGGAAGATGAAGTTCGATGGGAATAAAGTCAAAGTAAGAATATTTTTTCGTTGCACACTTTCGCTGCTTTGTTCAGGGGAGTAAGGCCTTGAATGGAAAACTGAACGGTAGAGTTCGATTTTTGTCATCCACTTTTAGAGAGGCGTGCTCCCACTTTTTTGCTTTGATCGTAAGATAAATCCTGGATTTCAACTTGATATCGACAAGGCAAAAGATAGCAGTATCGGCAGCGTTACCACGCTTAAGAAGTTGCCGAACAACACCATAGAGGCGACCTTGGGTGGCTCTACGTTGAACCTTTCTGCAAACAGGTAATTCATGACTGCGGGTGGCAGCATGGTGAACAGCACCATCATCTGCAAGTGTAGAGTGGGTAGAGGAATGAAGAAGTAGATGATCGTAAAAGCGATCGCTCCAGTGAACAGAGATTGTGCTGTACATAACAAGCCGACTTTCAGACCACTCAGCCTCAAGTTGACCATTTGTGAGCCTAGTGACAACAGCATGATCGGGACAGCAGCTTGCCCAAGTAGCGATGTGGCTTCGTAGATAGGATTCCACACTGCAATGCCGGATAAATTCAGTGTCATTGCTAATAAAGCAGCCAAGAATATTGGCATCTTGAAGATCTGTTTGATCGGGTTACCTTCGCTTAATAACGCTAAGCCTACACTGATATGAACACATGCCGATACCACAAACAGCAGTACCGCTGGGGCTAATGCACTTTCGCCAAAGGTATACGTGAATAGGGGGATTGCAAGGTTGCCGCTATTACGAAACATGTGTGGTGGAGCCCAAGCTTTGAAGTTGAGCTTAAAGATCTTACAGATCGGAATCATCAGCAGTGCGGGTACTAACACCGCAACCAAAGAGGCAGAAATCAGCGGCAGTTGTTCGGTGTCGAGTGGCATGGTGGTCAGCGATGCAAACACCAAAGCAGGAATACAGACATCCATGTTAATGCGATTGATTGGCTTGAAATCGGGCTTAAGCCAACGACCAACTGCAAAGCCAGCACTGGCGAGTGCAAAAACGGGAAACAGAATGCTAACGACCTGTTCGAACATAGAATTCCTTTCTAAGCGTGTGTTGTTTTAAGCGGACAATAGTTTTAAACGGACAATATTTGGCCTACCACCGTCTAACGTACCAACATAACTTGGCTGCGTCATGGGTGTTGAGCACACCACGAGTAATAATTTGTATTTCTTTGAATTAGGGACAAAAAAAGACCAGTGGCATTAGCAACTGGTCTTTTAAGCTAGGCGAATCTGGACGGGTTCTTTAACAACAAAGGTTATCTAGCATGTGTTCATTGTTAGCGCGCTAGCTAACAAGTTTCTTGTAATCTTTGAAGTTGACGTCGTAGGCTTTTTCGCCGTAGATGTAAGTCTCGCTGACGGTTCTGTCGTCACCCAAGCTCATCAGTACAAACAGTTTTTCTTCAAGCTTGGTCGCTTGTTCCATTCTAAAGCGCATCAGTTGTGTCGCATGCAGATCCAGTACCACGAAATCCGCTTCTTTGCCTACTTCTAAGTTACCGATTTTATCTTCTAAATGCAGAGAACGTGCGCCACCTAACGTTGCCAAGAACAGCGATTTAGCAGGGTGAAGTTTCTCTTGTTGAAGTTGCATGATTTTGTACGCTTCGCTCATGGTTTGCAGAATCGAGAAGCTGGTACCAGCGCCAACGTCTGTCCCCATTCCAACACGAATACCGTGCTCTTCCATTTTTGGTAGCTTGAATAAGCCAGAGCCTAAAAACAGGTTGGAAGTAGGGCAGAAGGCGATTGCAGAATCGGTATCCGCTAGGCGTTTGCATTCGCAGTCTGATAGGTGAATACCGTGTGCGAATACAGATCGTTTATGCAGCAAACCATAGTGGTCATACACATCTAAATAGCTGTCGCGTTCTGGGAACAATTCTAGAACCCAGTCGATCTCTTTCTTGTTTTCAGAAAGGTGGGTGTGCATGTATACGTCTGGATACTCTTCGAGTAATTTCCCAACCGTCGCCAACTGTTCTGGCGTACTGGTTGGTGCAAAACGTGGTGTTACTGCGTAGTGTAGGCGACCTCGGTTATGCCATTTCTCGATGAGTTCTTTTGAATCTTCATAGCCAGATTCTGGAGTGTCGGTGAGGTAATCGGGTGCATTGCGATCCATTAAAACCTTACCTGCGATCATACGTAGGTTACGTTTCTCTGCTTCTTCAAAGAACACGTTCACTGACTCTTTGTGTACGGTGCCGAATACAAGAGCTGTTGTGGTACCGTTGCTCGCCAGTTCGTCTAGAAATAGCTTTGCCACTTTGTGTGCGTAGACTGGGTTTTTGAAACGTTTTTCTTCTGGGAAGGTGTAATTCTCTAACCAATCAAGAAGCTGCTCACCGTAAGACGCGATCATCCCCGTTTGAGGGTAGTGGATGTGCGTATCAATAAAACCAGAGGTGATCAGTTTGTCTTTGTATTCTTTTACTTCGAGTGTTTTAGGTTGACGCGCCAATACCTCATCGGCATGACCCAAATCGACGATGTGGCCATTCTCAACTACTAAAACACCGTCTTCAAAATAGTCGTAAGACTCATCGATACCGACGTCTTTTGGGTCGGCTACGCTGTGTAAAATACTGGCGCGATAAGCTTTGCGTTGCGTTGTCATGTTTACTTCCTTTTAATGACTTCAGTAACGTTATGGCTACCGAAGCTTTGCGACTTGTACTAGGCGATCTTCTCTTCCAAAGGTGGTTCGCCTACATCGCTTGGTTGACTGTGTTGCTCGGTCAAATCCTGATTTCGATATTGTTTGGTCGGGCGCTTTTGTTCAAGCGCTTGGCCTTGATAGTGTGCGATCAGTTCACCCGCAACCGATACCGCGATTTCAGCGGGATGTTTGCCATTCACAGCGCTGATGCCAATCGGGCAAATCATAGTTTCAATTTGCTCTTGGCTATAGCCACGCTGCTCTAGGCGGAAGTCAAACTTCTTACGCTTGGTCAGCGAGCCGATCATGCCGAAGTAACGGCTGTCTTCACGGTCGATAATGGCTTTCGTTAAATCGAAATCAAGCTGGTGGTTGTGGGTCATTACTAGGTAGTAGCTGTTCGGTGGCATGTGTTTCACTTCGCCAACCGGATCGTCGGTGACTAGCTTTTTGACACCGTGTGGTAGCGCTTCAGGGAAGACTTCTTCGCGTTCATCAATCCAGGTCACACGGAAGGGCAGGGTCGCGACAATGTGCAGCAATGCCTTTGCCACATGGCCAGCGCCAAACAGCACGAGATGGTTCTGTTGAGTACCAATCGGTTCAAAGCTTAATGTTGCCATTCCGCCACAACATTGGCCTAAACGAGCACCTAGATTGAAGCGTTCTACTTTGAGCGATTTTTCACTGGCAATCAGCATTTCGCGCGCCATTTTAGTGGCCACATGTTCAAGGTGACCACCACCAATCGTAGCGATGATTCGGTCACGAGTGACAAGCATCTTGGTACCCGCATCACGTGGCACTGAGCCTCTGTCTTCAAGCACTGTCACCATGACACATGGTTCGTAGTTCTCTTCCAGTTTTGCCAGTTCGTGAATCCAATTATCCTTAAACATATGTCCTCCTAAATCCCTTCTATGCTTCCTAAGCTGTTTATTACGTCCTAAGCCGTACCTATCAGCTCTAAGCCGTTTCTGATTGAGCATCGACCGAGGTCGGGGCTGTTTCAGAGACTTCCTGAATCGCCATCAGAATACGCTCTGGCGTTGCCGGTGTGTTGAGCTTAGGAATCGCGCCATCGACAGCGACATAGCTAATCGCATCTTTTAGTGCGCTCCATACCGACATACCTAACATGAAAGGTGGCTCACCCACGGCTTTCGAGTTGAATACTGTGTCTTCTGGGTTGCTGCGGTTTTCCAAAAGGTGCGTTCTGAAATCAATTGGCATATCAGCAATCGCAGGGATTTTGTAGCTTGCAGGGCCGTTGGTCATTAAGCGGCCTTGCTGGTTCCACACCAACTCTTCCGTTGTTAACCAACCGACACCTTGCACAAAGCCACCTTCGACTTGGCCGATATCAATCGCCGGGTTCAATGAAGCGCCCACGTCATGCAGAATATCAACACGCAGAATTTTGTTTTCACCGGTTAGGGTATCGATGATGACTTCTGAACAAGAAGCACCATAGGCGTAGTAGTAGAACGGACGACCACGCGCCTTCTCGTGATCGTAATAGATCTTCGGAGTGCGATAGAAGCCAGTGCTTGATAGCGAGATTTGGTTGAACCAAGCCAGTTCAACAAATGAGTTGAAGGTCATGAGCTCATCGCGGATCTGCACCATGCCGTTCTTAAATACTACCTCTTCTGGAGACACTTTGAAGTGTGCAGAAGCGAAGTCGATCAGGCGCTGCTTAATGGTTATTGCTGCGTTTTGCGCGGCTTTACCGTTGAGGTCGGCGCCCGATGAGGCTGCGGTTGGTGATGTGTTCGGAACTTTGTCTGTGTTTGTAGCGGTGATCTGTATACGTTCGACATCGACTTGGAACTCCTGTGCAACGATTTGTGCCACTTTGATGTTCAAGCCTTGCCCCATTTCCGTACCACCGTGATTCAAATGAATACTGCCATCGGTGTAGATATGGATAAGCGCACCTGCTTGGTTCAAGAAAGTCGCAGTAAACGAGATGCCGAATTTCACCGGTGTGATAGCAAGACCTTTCTTCAAGATAGGGCTCTGCTTGTTGAACTCAGCGATTTCTTTACGACGTGCGTGATAGTCACTGCTGCGTTCAAGCTGTTCGGTTATCTCAGGTAAAAAGTTGTCTTCAACGGTTTGGTAGTAATGGGTTACGTTACGGCCTTCTTCGCCGTAGTAGTTCGCCTTGCGTACTTCCAAAGGATCTTTTTTCAGGTAACGCGCAATCTCGTCCATGATGTGTTCAATGGTCATCATGCCTTGCGGGCCACCAAAGCCACGGTAAGCGGTGTTCGACGCTGTGTTGGTTTTGCATCGATGACCAACCACAGTTGCATCGCCTAGGTAGTAAGCGTTGTCTGAGTGGAACATTGCACGGTCGACGATAGAGCTTGATAAGTCTGGTGAGTAACCACAGTTACCTGCAACCGTAATATCAGCACCTTGAATCACACCATTGTCGTCAAAACCGACGGTGTATTGGTTGTAAAACGGGTGTCGTTTACCGGTTTGTTGCATGTCTTCGTTACGCAGTAGGCGCATTTTGGTCGGTCGGCCTGTAAGGTGGGCAATCACCGCTGCCATACAGGCAGGAGAGGCTGCTTGAGTCTCTTTGCCACCGAAACCACCACCCATACGACGCATATCGATCACGACTTTGTGCATCGGTACGCCAATCACTTCCGCGACCAGTTTTTGTACTTCGGTCGGGTTTTGTGTTGAGGTGTAGACGATCATGCCGCCATCTTCGGTTGGCATTACGCTACTGATTTGAGTTTCTAGGTAGAAGTGCTCTTGGCCGCCGATCTCTAGGTCACCAGAGATCACGTGTTTCGCTTTTTTCAGTGCTGCTTTTGAGTCACCACGCTGTTGAGTGTGGCTTTCTGTTACGAAGTGCTCTTTCTCTAGCGCTTCTTTGACATCAAGAATGGCAGGTAGCTCTTCGTATTCAATAATCGCTGCGTGCGCGGCTTTGCGTGCCGTTTCTAGATCGTTCGCTGCTACAGCAATCACGGGTTGGCCGTAATATTCTACTTTGCCGTCGGCAAGCAGTGGGTCACCCGGTAGGATTGCACCGATATCCAGCTCACCCGGAACGTCTTTGGCTTGGATAGCAATGGCTACACCATCAAATTCGTAACACGGTGAAACGTCGATCTTAGTGATCTTCGCATGTGCTTGAGTACTCAGGCGTGCGTACACGTGCAGTTGATTGGGAAACTCTAGGCGGTCATCAATGTATACCGCTTCGCCCGTTACTTGTTTGGCTGCACTGTCGTGTTTAACGCTCTTACCCACGCCAGTTTTTAGGTCTTGTTTTGCAATGGCAACCATCTCTTCGTGGGTCATCGCATGCTTGTTTGAATTAGACATAAGACGTTACCCTTGTTTCGATTTGGTTGTTTTTATTCTGTTGTTCAATGAAGTAGCGACGCAGCATGTTGGCCGCCGACAATGAACGGTATTCTTGGCTTGCACGGAAATCAGATAGCGGTTCAAAGTCGTTATACAGTTCTTGCATCGCGAACTTAATATTAGCGTCTGTCCATGGTTTGCCTAATAACGTATTTTCACAACGGGTTGCGCGCTTAGGCGTTGCAGCCATACCACCAAAGGCGATACGAGCGTGTGTTACCTTGCCTTCTTCGACTTGAATATCGAACGCACCACATACTGCAGAGATGTCATCGTCTAAACGTTTAGACAGCTTGTAAGCTCGGAAGCTGTCGTTGGTTGGCTTAGGAATGATGATTTGCTCAATGAATTCACTCTCTTTTTGAGCTGTCACCTTGTAGCTGATGAAGTAATCTTCGATCGGCATGATGCGTGACTCATCACCACAGCGCAGTTTGATTTTCGCGTTAAGCGCAATCAGCAGGGGAGGCGTATCACCGATAGGCGAAGCATTGGCAACATTGCCGCCGATGGTGCCTTGGTTACGCACTTGCAGCGAAGCAAAGCGGTGTAACAGTTCACCAAAATCTGGGTAGTGTTTTTTCAGTAGTGAGTAAGAGTCACTGATTGGAAGGTTGGCACCAATGATTAAGTCGGTGTCGGTCTCTTCACATACCTTCATGTCTTCAACAAGGTTTACGCTGATCAGTGTTTCTATCTCGCGGTGGAATTGCGTCACTTCCAGTGCTAAATCCGTGCCGCCAGCAACCAGCTTAGCGTTCGGGTGGGCTTGGAAAAGCTTGGCCAACTCATCAGTGCTTTTCGGGGAAAAAGCGGTGAGGTGACCAAGGCGTAGGTTGGCTTCGGTGTCTTGAATATCTTCTAGCTTCTTGATGGTGTTGCGTTCAAGTTCAGCAAATTGGTCGATCAAAGGTTGGTCTGTTGAGAGCGACATCGCGGCATCAACAATAGGTCGGTAGCCTGTACAGCGACATAGGTTACCCGCCAGTGATTCCATGACATCTTCTTTGCTCGCATCGGGTTTGTTCTTGCCTAGCGCAAACATTGACATGATGAAGCCCGGCGTACAGTAACCACATTGTGAACCGTGAAAATCAACCACAGCTTTCTGTACAGGGTGCAGTGACTTGTCTCGGTTTTGTAGATCTTCTACTGTGATTAGCTGTTTGCCGTGCAGCGCTGAAACGAACGTAAGGCAAGAGTTCACCGAGCGGTATTGCAGCTGTCCATCCACCACTTCACCCAGAACTACCGTACATGCGCCACAGTCACCCGACCCACAACCTTCTTTGGTACCGGTTTTATTAACCTTGGTACGAAGGTAATTGAGCACTGTCATATTCGGCGACAGATTGTCTTCACGTCTTATTTCCTGATTGAGCAAAAAAGTAATCAAGAGACCTCCTTGTAAATCGACATATTTCCATGTGTATTCTTTTTGACTTCTAGGTCAATAATTATCCATCCTGACCCTGCGGTCAACTATTTATTTACAAAAATGCAACAATGTTAAGGTTTTATTGATTGTATACAATTTGATTTTGGCTGTAGTTGTTTGTTTTATTGGGATTTAAATTGGAAGTGTTGACTTTTATGGTGTGAATGAATTAATGGCTATGTATACAAAATAAAGACAAGATTTTTGGCATTAGGGAGCAAATGCTATAGAGGCTAAGAGCACTATTTAGGGCAGAATAGAGAGTGTTTGAGGTGAAATGAGTCGATCTTCGCGTCTGTCATTATGGGAAAGGCATAAAAAAAGAGAAGTAAACACAGAGGCTTACTTCTCTCCCGTCTTGTTAATAAAAAGTTATTAACAGAAAGTTGTTAGAGCTGGATTGAAATAGTTAGCTCGTTATGATTTGTTCTTAAGTAAATCTGAGAACACAACATGCAGGTCGCTCGATGCGGTGCTGCTGTCTAGGTTGAGCTTGGAACGAATGTGGCTCAAATGCTCTTTCATCAATTCGACGGCTTGTTCTTCATCGCCAGACTCAATGGCATCAAGCAATCCTTCATGCTCATCCAAAGAACAGTTCGAGTGATTACCTGTCTCGTATTGAGCGATAAGCAGTGAGGTTTGTGATACTAGGCTGCGTTGGAAAGCGAGCAGTGGTGCATTTTCTGCCATTTCTGCCAGTTTGATGTGGAACTCACCAGACAAACGTAATCCAGAGCCGTAATCACCTTGGTCAAAGGCACAGTTCTCTTTTGCGACCAATTTTCTGCACTCTTCGATTTGAGCTTTGGTTGCGTTTTTTACGGCAAGCTCTGTGATTGCAAGCTCCATCACTTCACGTGCTTTAAATATCTGTTTGGCTTCGTCTACCGTTGGTGCTGCAATCATGGCCCCTCGGTTTGGACGGATCACCACAACCTGTTCTAAAGAGAGACGTAACAAGGCACGGCGAATGATAGTGCGGCTAACGCCAAAGATTTCTGCTAACGCTTCTTCGCTTAATTTGGTGGCTGGTGGCAGTCTTTGTTCTAGTATCGCGTCGAAGATATGGCAGTAAACAACATCGTCTTGAGTCTGGCCTGTTACTTTTGTTTTTACACCTTTGGAGACAGAATTTTTGAGAGCTGTCATAGAGATAAGGGCCCTTGTTTAGTCGAGTTGGGTTGGTCGAGAATAATTCATGAGTGTTACTCTATATTGTATACATTTATCTATACAATGCCACCGGATGAAAGTGCGATGCACGCTTATTTGTTAATGACTTATAACATTTAGTTTGCAGGGAACTGTGTGCAATCTAAAGCTTTAATCCATTCTTATTTAACTAGACGCGATTATCGCCACAGCTGTAGGCGACGATCTGGCTTATTTCGCTCAGGGTACGACCTGATTGCTGCTGCCACTCGTTGAAAGCCTTACTTGCCGCGACTTGTGCTCGTTTGGTGTTACGACCGCTATCAATCACATCTGTGCTGCGCAGGTGCGCTTCAACGTCAGAAGATAAGATAAACGTGTCTTTTCCCATTTGGCGCAAGGTGTAAGCACCTGTGTTACCACCTAATCGCTTGCCGTGTTTCTTCAGATAATCCCAAAGTTCTGTGATGCGTTCTGATGGCCAGTCGGCAACCATTTGTGAGAAGGAATCCGCTTCACGCTTGGCATTGTGGATCATCATTGCGTTGGCAGGGATGGTCATCACCTTGGTGAGGTGGCGAATAATGCGTGGATCTTGCGCTTTTTGTTCCCACATCTCATTTGGCAGCATCAGCATTTTTTCGATATTGAATTCAAAGAACACTTCTTCAAATTGCGGCCATTTCTTTCTCACCACATTCCACGAAATACCACACTGGAATACCTTCTCGGTAAAAGCGGCTAGCCAACGGTCGTCGGTAATTTGTGATAACTCGGTCTGTGAAAGAGGCGCACGAACAATCTTTTCGAGCTCTGCTGCGCCACCTTTACGGTGAGCGGCACGTTGGTAAATGGTGTCGAATTTTTCTTGGGTCATTGAAGGTTCCAAATTACATCTGTGTAGCCAATGCTTAATGATATGGGGTCGAATCTGGCAATTAAAACGATTCTGTTAACGAAAGTAAGTCTGTTAATTAAAACGATCAAGCCGAGTAAAACACGCTAGCTGAGCTTTAATTCCATCTGATACAAGGGCCAGGTATTGCCATTGAATTCTTTGAATTTTGGTTCTTTGTCTACCACTTGAAAGCCCGCTTTGTCGTAGCAACGTTTCGCACCGTGATTCTGTTGGAATACCGCTAAGCTGATGGTGGTGACATCAGGGATTTGTTTTGCGGCTTCTAATGCACTTTCTATCATGGACTGCCCAAACCCTTTACCACGCTGACTTGGGTGAATGGCCACTCGGCAGAATCGAAGTTCACTGTCTGACATACGTTGAAACTCCATAAACCCGATCAGTTCTGAGTTATTGCCGTTCGAACTCAGTTCAGAGAGAGCACTAGATTCAGAGAAGGTATAGAGCTCGACATGGGACTCTTGAGAACGTTCGATGATGGAAGAGGCCTCTAACGGCCAACCAAAGGTTCGCCCTCCCCACAGTACGTAGTCTTCGAGGGATGTAAACCAAGTGACGATCTCGTCGGCGTCGGATGCTTTAAAGCGGTTTATTTCCATATCCTTTTTCTCCTTGTCGTGTGTCCTTTTTCTAAGCTGCTAATTCTAAGCGGCTAAACTTCCGCACCCAACTGCTCAAGAAAGCCACGCATGTAGTCGGTGCGCTTGTTGGCTTCTAACTTGGCGGACTCTGTATTCATGGTTTCAGCGAGCTTAGACAGCTTCACGTAGAAGTGGTCGACGCTGTAATGCTTGTCATCTAAGTCACGATGTTCCGCGAACGGGTCTTCGTGATTATAGAGTTCAGCGTTAAAGCTCTGACCCACATACAAACAGCGAGCGATACCAATTGCACCGAGAGAATCAAGGCGATCGGCATCTTGGACGATCTGAGCTTCTAAGGTTTCAGGTGTGATGTTGGCGCTGTAGCTGTGCGTGACAATGGCATGATGGATCTCATCAAGATAGGACGTGGGATAGTCGATAGATTTGAGGAAAGAGATCGCCTTATCTGCTGCCATTGTTGAGCTTTGGGCTCTGTCTAGGTGGTTCTTAGGAAAAGTGAAGCAATCATGAAGATAAGCTGCGGGTAACACGACTTCAAGCTTAGCTTGTTCTTGATCGCACAAAGCTTTTGCGGTTTTGACGACACGCTTAATATGGCTGATGTCGTGTGCTGCATCTTGTGTCATTTCTTGCTGTGCAAACTCAAGCAGTTGGTCTTCAAACTTTTCCTTCACGCGTCTCTGTCTCCATATTTAGACGTTAGCAATCTTGCTGATTACTTAGCATTTATCCCAAATCGACTTTAACAGTTTCAAGCGCGAGTTTTTATCTTTTATAAAAACTATACCAACAAAAAAACCGACTCTGTGAGTCGGCTTAATAGAGAGGCTTGTCTACATTGATAAAAGCATTATCAACGGCAGTGAGAGCCTAAGCTGCAGCTTGTTGAAGCTGTGCTAGTACATCATGTAGAGAAGGGCTGATGGTGTGTCCAAGCGCTTTTACTTCGTCACATGGCTCTACTAAATCAGGGATCTGGAAACTGATCATGTTGGCTGCCATAGAAGCGCGAATGCCGTTGTTTGAATCTTCAAACGCCAAGCAAGTTTCAGGCGCAACACCTAGGCGTTCTGCCGCCAATAAGTAGATCTCTGGGTGAGGCTTACCGTGAGTCACTTCGCAGCCTGTGCTTAGTGAAGTGAAGTAAGAATCTAGGCCTGCTAGCTCGAGCTTCTTCTTTGCGATATCTAGCTGAGTTGAGGTTGCCACCGCGATTGGAATGTCATTCGACTTTAGCCATTCAAGCAGCTCAATCACGCCATCTTTTACTGGGATGGCTTGGTTTTTAACTATCGCACTATAGCGGGTGCGCCATTCATTATTCAGTGCTGGGTAGTCTAGGTTTTCACCGTAGCCATTTCGAAAAATCTGTTCGATGGTTTTTGCGTTACAACCAATGATGCCTAGGTAAACATCTTGTAAAAACGGAACACCTTGCGCGTGACATGCTTCTTCAAAAACCTGCATACAAAGTCGCTCGGTGTCGAGCAGCAGTCCATCCATATCAAAAATAGCAGCTTGAAAATTCATATTCGTGGTTCTTTCTGTATTGTCATCGTAAGGGCGGGTATTTTGACACAGTGTATGGGGATAGGCGAGTTAGAGTTAAGTCAAAATGGCAATAATTGTATTACAAAAATTGAGGAGAATAGGGGGAGTCCGTTATGGGTTTCTGAATGGGTGATAACGTTTAGTTATGATATTTAAATTTTATAGATTGAGGCGTTCTAAAAGAAACAATGAACATCAGAATGCATAACAATCCTAGAGTTTCACTTGAGTGAAAAATTACATTTTAGATACTTAATCGCCTGTTATCGTGACCCTAATCTTATAAAAAACAATCCATTAAAACGCTCAATGATTGTGTGATCTACCAATAAGTAACGCATTGAACATAAAGACAAAATAACCCTAGTCCACATTTTTAGCAGGGTTGCTTATGTTGTATTTTGAGTTTCTATTTTTACTTGTCGTTCTCTATATCGGTTCTCGGTATGGCGGTATTGGCTTAGGTGTTGTTTCTGGTATTGGTTTGGTTATCGAGGTGTTTGTCTTCAAGATGCCACCAACGTCTCCACCTGTCACCGTCATGTTGATCATCCTCGCCGTTGTTACCTGTGCCTCGATCCTCGAAGCGGCTGGTGGCTTGAAATACATGCTGCAAGTGGCGGAAAGGGTGCTAAGAAAGAACCCGAAACGCGTCACCTTGATAGCTCCGTTCGTGACTTACTCGATGACTTTCCTATTGGGTACTGGCCACGCGGTTTACTCCATCATGCCGATCATCGGCGATGTGGCACTGAAGAATGGTATTCGTCCTGAGCGTCCAATGGCGGCGGCGTCTGTTGCGTCTCAACTTGCTATCACTGCATCGCCAATTTCAGCGGCTGTGGTGTACTATCTTGCACAGCTTTCTGATATCCAACACTCTATTACTCTGCTTTCCATTTTGATGGTGACGGTGCCTGCAACCTTGTTTGGTACGTTCTTACTTTCTTTGTACAGCTTGAAACGTGGTAAAGAACTGAACGACGATCCTGAATACCAAGCGCGTCTAAAAGATCCTGAGTGGAAAAAGCGTATTGAGAGCACTACAGCAACATCCTTAGATGAAGTGCTGCCTACTTCGGCTCGCAACGCAGTATTGATTTTCCTATTGTCGATTGTGGTGATTGTTATCGTGGCGATGGTGCCTGAGATCAGAACCATCGTAGACGGCGACAAGCCAATCAAGATGTCGGTGATCATCCAAATGATGATGCTCTGTTTCGGCGGTATCATCTTGCTGGCAACCAAAACTGACCCGCGAGATGTGCCAAACGGCGTGGTATTCAAATCCGGTATGGTGGCGGCGATTGCTATCTTCGGTATCGCTTGGATGTCGGATACTTACTTCCAATACGCAATGCCTCAGTTCAAATCGGGTATCGTGGAAATGGTAACCAACTACCCATGGACGTTCGCACTAGCGCTATTCATCGTATCGGTTGTGGTGAACTCGCAAGCTGCTACTGCACGTATGATGCTACCTGTTGGTCTTGGTTTAGGACTAGACCCAGCACTGCTTATCGGTCTGATGCCAGCGGTTTACGGTTACTTCTTCATCCCGAACTACCCATCAGATATCGCAACGGTGAACTTCGATGTGTCTGGCACCACCAAGATTGGTAAGTGGTACTTCAACCACTCATTCATGTCGGTCGGTTTAATCGGTGTAGTAGGCGCATGTTGCTTAGGCTACGCACTGGCACAGATTTTTATCGCTTAATTTAACTTAGCTTTCTTTGATATAACCAAGACAACAACGAAAAACAGCGCCTAAATTGGCGCTGTTTTTGTTTGGGATATTTGAAGCATTGGTTTTCCGAGTCGATACTAACGAGCTTCAAAAGCCAAAGACTGAATTGCTTCTTCAATCGTTGGGAAGTGAATTTTCATCAAGCATACTTCAGCTTTTTGGAACTCGTGATTTCGAATCAGTTTAGTCACGTTTTCAACCGAATATTGCTCAGGTCGTTTGGTGATAAATAGTTGGTCTGAGCTGGATTGTAGCGAGTAGCTTTTACCTTCAGAATCAATGAGGTAATCATCTTCGCCCAAGATCATGTCTGAGCATTCTGCCTGAAAATCGTTCTCGGATGCGACGTAAATCAGTTCATCATCGCCGTCGAGTTTTACCAAAGATGGCCAACGGATCATTACAGCCTCTAAATCATGTATGTTGAAGTGTATCGACTATAAACAGTTTTGAAGCTTGGATCACCTATTGATCTAGCTGTTCAAAACGCTACTTACTTAAAGAGCGGCCTAGCGGTGCAAAGTACCCTTGTATCGCGTTGTAGATTTCCTCTCTATGCGTGAGATCTGGATAGAGGGGGAACATATCCGGCTTGGTTGTACCATCGACTAGGTACGAGTTTTCGATATCTGAGCAGGATTCAATCGCAGATTCAAAAGCGCGCGCCATCATCTCTGTTGGTAACGAGAAGTAACGAGCAGACGTCGCTTTGTCGGCGATGACACTTCGAGCAACGTAATCGTGTTTATCCAAGTTATTCTCGCTAAGTAGCGTGGCATCGAACAGCGACATCAGACTCTCGTTTAATGGATGAGGTCGCACCTTTCTATCGTGTAACCAACAATCGCTAGCAAACAAGATGTGTTTACGCGGCCCTGAGGTATCACCAATCTCAAATGCTTTTTCAGCAATGTAGTGATCAAATGCATGCCAAAACTCGTGAGCGAGCGCACCGGCACCTGCGTTTTTAGCGAGCGCTAGTTCACGTTGGTTTGGGGCATAGTGTGCTTGCACACCTTTTCTGCCTCCACTGCCGAACGCTAAACCTAATGTACCGCGCAGACCAATCGCTTCAGGTGGTAGAGCCAAGATATAAGCGAGGTCCGCTAAAGAGTCGAATATCAAGTTCGCAGCCAAGTCTTTCTCTTCTTTGGTTACCCAAGCGCCCACACGAATACTGCCCATACCGAAGGTCTGTTTAATGTCCATAAAAGACACCTGATCGCCATGTCGATAGTCTGGGCCTTTGCGCGTCTTGTATTTAAAGTGGGTTAACTTCAAAGGATTCCTTAGAAATGAGTGTATGACGTAAATGCTATCAGGTACGGCCCAGTGCCTTACAAACCTAAGCCGAGGAAGTTACCACTTTTCGTAGCCAATTTCTGAATAAAATGACTTTGAGTTAGGTTGAAGGACCTACCATGAGGTGGGATCGCCTTCGCGAGTTAACGGAAACAGAGGTTCATCGGGTTTGGCGTAGCTTAGTCGGTGCAGCCTTTGTGTCACGTGATAGCTGTCTAGGCCTGATATGGTGACTGTGTCTAAAGCCTCCAGATCCAAGTACCCATCGGGCATGAAGGCACTTTTTGGGGCGTGAAGCGTGACGACTTCGCCAATCAGCATTTGGGTGTGATTACTCTCTATCTGAATATGTTCTTTCAACTCCAACCCAATTTTCAAAGCACTTTCTAATACAAACGGCGCTGAGAAGTCATCGTCATAATAAGGTGTCAGGCCGACCGACTCGAATTCGGATACTTCTTTAGGATATCGCGCAGAGGTTTGGTGAGCCTGCTTGAAAAAGTCAGCGCCAATACTGTTAATCGTGAACTGTTTGGTTTCGAGAATGTTGTCCAAGGTGTGGCGGCGTCTTTTACACGGGCGAACAATGAATCCGAATAGCGGGGGGTGAGAGCCTAAATGTACTACCGAGCTTATCACAGCCAAGTTTGCTGCCCCTTGACTGTCACAGCTACCAATCAAATTTGCACTCTTGAATCCTGATAATGAGTTGACTAGACGAGTGCGCCCTCGCTGCTCCATGGCTTGAAGATCGTTCTTTGACAGGGTGATGTCCTTCATACCTTTCTCTTCCTACTTGATTAAATGAACCTGCGTTTTTATGAGCCTATATGTACGAACATGGGCTTTTTATCGATCAAAGAAATCACGAACCCAGAGAGCCCACTTGGTGCGATCGGTTATGTAGTTCAATCGCGAATCGGGAACTGTGGTTCAGCTAGCACATGGTAGTTAGTCGTCTTTGCATAGATTTACGCATGTTGACGTCGCTTTACATGACGCAAGCTAAAGTAAGGGTGTCGTCTTTAAGAGTGTTAAAAAATGAAAACAGTCCGCAATATCATTTGGGCAATGATTGCCACAATGTCAGCCTTTTGGTTTGCGATGGAACCGCAATTATTCGCTTCAAGCAATGTCTTTGAATGGCGCTCAGCCATGATTCAGTACTCAGGTATTTTGTCTCTGATGTTAATGTCCATCACCATGGTTTTGGCAATGCGTTTGCCTATAGTCGAGAATTGGCTCAAAGGTATGGATAAAGCGTATCGAGTCCATAAATGGCTTGGTATCGGTGGTGTGGCATTGGGTGTCACACACTGGTTGTGGTACCAAATTCCTAAGTCACTGGTGACTTTTGGCATCTTGGCTAAGCCTGTTCGACATGATGGTTCAGGGCCACAAGCGGTCTTGACTGGTTGGGAAATGTGGGTCAACGAACTGCGCGATATTGCTCAAAGTATCGGTGAATGGGGTTTTTACTTATTACTTGTTCTATTTGTGGCATCACTATGGGCGGCAGTGAAGTATAAACCGTTCAAATTGTCGCACCGTCTGATGTCGGTCGCGTATCTGTTTATCGCTTTTCACTCGGTAATACTGCTTAAACGAGCGTATTGGGGAGAGCCTATTTATTACCTAACGGTGGCATTTGCTTTGGTTGGATCTATCGCCGCGATTTACAGCTTGTTGGGTTTGGTTGGGCGTCGTAATCGTCACTCAGCAACTATCGCTTCGACTCGCTATTTTCCACAGGCTGAAGTGATGGATCTTGTGTTAAAGCCGGATGCATCTTGGCAAGGTCAAAAAGCAGGGCAGTTTGCTTACTTGCGTTTCGGTAATGAAGACCCGCATCCGTTTACCATTGTTTCTGGCAGTGAAGATTCAGAGTTACGTTTCTTGATCAAAGAGTTGGGTGATTTTACTAATGGCTTGTACGAGCGAGTCAAAGCGGGTGATACCGTAAGAGTTGAAGGGCCTTATGGCCGTCTTGAATTTGATTTGAGCAAGCCACAAATTTGGGTTGCTGGTGGTGTCGGGATTGCTTCGTTCTTTGCCACACTTGAAGCGCTCAAGAGTGAACCAGATCACCCTCGAATCGAGTTGTTTTACTGTACTCGTGGTATCGACGAGCATTTGGTTGATGAGCTACTAGGCTTAGCTCATGAGGTGGGAGTAAAGCTGAACGTTATTGATACTTTGCATTCTCCAAGGTTAAACGCCGGACTAATCGCAAACCAATGTGGTGACCTGAATGATTATGAACTCTATTTTTGTGGACCTGAGTTGTTCTCAACATCATTGAAGAAAGAGTTAGACGCTTATCAATTTGATATCGAAAAGCACTATCACGAAGAGTTGTTTGTGATGCGCTAAAGCTTGAAATAGATTCGTGATAATTGCGCGGAGTAGCACTATAACAGTGCTACTCCGCTGTTATGTTTCTAGGAGCAGTAACGATATGTTTAAACCGATCTAAAGTGCTGCATTTTGAATATCATCCAAGGCATCGCAATAGAAAGGGCCACTAAACTCCAATAAGGCTTGCGGCATCTCTATGGTTTCCGCCAAAACGTTGTGCTCATATAAAGAGACATTAACCGCAGCCTTCATCGATTTCATGTACTTCTGCTCTCCGCCAAAGATAATCACAGAAGGGAAGGCCAACGGGTAAAAGCTTTCCAGTTCGGATTTTACTTCCATGACCATCTTGTACTTAATTTTGTTCATTTCGAGTTTTAAGTACCCTGCGCAGGAATCTACCTCTCTTTTCAGTGAAATATTGCCAATCGCCGGGTAGAAGATCAGGTCATAATTAGGAGAGATATAGCGGCCAGCCCACAGTTCAATATTAGAATTTCCAACTTTTGCACCTGTAAACATGTAGTAGAGTTCATCAGAAAGTCCCATGGTGTAGATCATTCCTGCGCTAGACTCTTTGTCGTACCACCCTTTATCAAGCTGAGCGTATCCGCTTCCAAATAGAGATTGCTCACCATCGTAGAAACTGTACTGAATCGGCGTGCCGACGGTATAAAGAAACCATTTACCTCCGACTCCCGGTAGTTCAGGAATAATACCGAAAGGCGTTTGTCCCGGATTTCTGCCACGCCAATAATGAGCATGTTCGCCATCCCAACGCATCGAGAATTGAAAGTCTTCGAAAGTTACATTCAGTGTGTCTTTATTGGCGACGACAATCCCCGGTATTTCGTAGTGGAACTGTTCCGAGTCGTTAAAACCACGGAGTATTAACTCATCACGAAAGATGTCGTATTTCACTGTCTTGCCGTTTACCGGTGTAAACGCGAGGTGCACGTATGACTTAGGCGTTGGGTCAGTAAAGTCAGGAGCGATGTAGGTTTGTAGGCTGACTTTAAAGTAGCCGACCTCTGGTACGGCGATATTGTAGAACCATTGTTCAGCCCAAGTTTGTTGAGATGATGGAGTATGAGGGCGTATATCCTCGAGTGTGGTAGCAAATCCTTGTGCTACGAACAGGCAGCAACATGCTAGCCCTAAACGCAGTAGTTGGCAGAGGTTCATTGAAGTGATGTCCTTTTTGGGATCCTTTGGAAAAGCGAGTATCAGGCATAGAGCGCAGTGCTATATGCCTGACGAGCCGTTTATTTTCGGCAGATACGAGCGTCAGTGAAGTAGAGCCCTGATTGACAAGTCGTCCCTGATTGACAGTGGGCATCTTCTTGACAGTAACATTCGCCACGCACGTTACATCCTGGTTTTAGATAATCTTCTAATGGCGTTTCACCACTCACACGCTCCCAGAATGGGTTGGTGAAGGTATCGAAAGGGTCCAGCTCCGCTTTGGCTTGCAAGAACTCAGGCCACATCGGGAAGCGAGAGGGCATGTCCTCAAAAATAGCGACTGAGTTTTTACCCCAGTGAGGTCGCGCATCATATTTTCGCAGCGACATTTGCTCTATTTCTAGGTTCACGAAGTAGTTTTTAGGTTCTTTCTTACCCTCTTTACGCAGTGTGTATTCAATGCCGACGAAAGCGGTATCTCGTCCTGCGCTCATTCCTAAGTAACTGTCGGAAGCTTTACCAAATCGGAAGTAAATACCATTGAGTGGGAAGCAAGTACGTGGGTGTGCGTCGACGATCTGGCGGACATCATTGATCCAGTTTGGTAGGCGCTCAATGTCGATAGCAACTTCTTGAAGCGCGATAGGCAGACGATCCCATATACATTTGTTCGGGTCCTTGCATTCGAAGTACTGCATTTGGTCTGAATAGCCGATAGGCTCATCAACTGTCTTACCTGTGATACTGTCCCTGAAGTAGGACTTTGCTCGGCCATTGTAACGAGCGACGGCAGCAAGACATTGCAAACCAGCCCCCGGGAATTCGTGTGCGGCATTAAACAGTAGCCCGAAGAAAAACTCTTCCGCATCTGTGACATCGGCTTGTGCATTGTAGGCTTGGCCTTCTGTCTCGATTGGTACTGGGTTGTAAAGTGTGGTGGTGTAACGCCCTAGACCAGGGAACCATGCGATGTTCGCAGAGTAGTTGTTGTGTGCAATATCCAGTACCACGTCTTCAAGGTCGGAATCATCTCGATAACCGGTGATTTCTGCTTTCACTTTAAAGGCATCTTCAAGTTTTAAGGTCGCTTCAACCACTACGCCAAGTACACCAAGGTTCACTCTTGCGGCGTCCAGTAAATCGCCCTCAAGTACTCTGACCTCGCCTTGCCCATCAACAATTTTTAGCTGGGTAACGTAGTCAGCGAGCATGTTGCTTGGTCTATCTAACGTAGAGCCGTGTGTGCCACTGCCCAGCATGCCACCAACGGTAAAGATAGCTAACTCAGTCACCATGTTGATCGCGTAACCTTGCCCGCGTAAGAAGTCATTGAGATCGTTGAACCGCATACCGGCTTCAACAGTGACGGTCTTATTTGTTGCATCGAAGTGAACGATCTTATTCATATTCTTCAGAGTGATTTGAACTTGGTCGTCACCGGCGCAGGCGGCATCGATTTGGCTGGCGAACTTGCGATTTCCCGTCATCACTTTCTTACCGCGTATCAGAGCGTCTTGGACGATGTTCTGCACTTCATCAATAGAACGTGGGTCGTAAATCGCTTCAGGGTGGCAGGTGTATGTTCCTTGGTAGTTAGAAATCTCTCTTTCCGGTTCATAGGAATGAAGAGAGAAAGCTGTCCCCATTACCGCAGCAAGCAAAGCGTTACCAAGTACCATGGTTTTTATTTTCATTAAGACTTCCTTGTGGTTTAGTCGAGATTGATTTTTAACGGTGGTTTTCTTTATCGAATGGATTAGCCAAATCGAGGCAGAATGTGTTGTTGAATGACTTCTTGAACAGCGCTGCGATGACTTGATAAACGTGAACGGAAAAAGTCTCCGACGTTGGCTTTATAGGCATCGGCAGGTCTCGGGCCTATCTCTGCCACCCATAGCGCATGATTCGTAGTAGCAAAGTTTAGCTGTGGATGTCCTAAGATCGCTAATGGGCCTTGTGCTAAGTTTTGTGCGTCAAAGATCCAGATCTCTTTGCCATTTCCAATGCCATGAGTAGGGTGGCTACGAACCACGGCTGTGAATATATAGCCGTCGTCTTGAGAGGTGCTGTTAGGGCGAGCCATAAACTGAGGCGTTCGCATCACACAATCTGAGGGAAATTGATACGCATCGGCGAGATTCATCGAAAGGCAGTCCATGTGCACTAAAGCCGAGGGTTGGTCGGTTTGAGGTAATGAATCGTTGGTGAATCTTCTATTGGGGTAGTGCTCATAGGCGTCGGCGACACGCTTGATGACATGGTCTTTACGGTAGCCAACGGCAGCCCAATAAATGTGTTCAAATTGCTCTGGGAACTGAAAGTGTCCACGGTACGCGGGATCATTCATATCCCAGAAAAGTCGGTCGTCTCGTATCAGTCTGAAGTCTTCATTTATGTGTCGGACGGATTGCGGTTGAATTTGGATCCTTGCGCGTACTAAGCCGCCGACATCAATGGGTGCTGCAGGGTAACCTGCCAATTGACTCGGAGTTCTTCCACCAAACCATCGCTTATCGCGCGTGTATTGGGGCTCCGATTTGTCCATCGCTCCTAGGTATTGGCCGTATAGAGTGATTTCGTTGTCATGGTCATCGTAATTACACATGATGTCTGAGGTATCGAAATCCAGTTCTAGGTAGTCGGCAACCACATAATCGCGCCCGGGGTAGAGATCTTTCTTACGAATAATCCAAGTTGGAGTCCGATGTTGCTGAGCATAAACCGACGATATACCGATCATACGTAGCGGCTCGACTTGCGCTGCAGTTTCAAATACGAGGATGTGGTGGCGTGTTACACCAAGAGAGTGAGCGGTTGCTGCGATAAAGGCAGGCTTACCGTTACGGCCAATAATGTTCCAGCCTTGTAGAGGGCTGTGCTTATCCCATTTCAGAAGCCGTATAAATCCATTTCTAGTACTCGTATTGGAAATGTTTCCACCGTAGTTAATGGTGAAACATTCATCCGACTCGAGATCAAAATACGGATGGCCTGTGGTACGAACTTGTGGAAACAGCCATTTGTCAGGAATAAAAGGGCTCATCCAAGGTGGAAGACTGCTCTGCCACTCATCATAGTGACCAATCGGTGTGACCAGGTCTAAGCTCAGCGCATCAAATTCGTAGGGAACCCCACCTTCGTAGCTGAGCGCGAATCGGTTGTCACCCAGGTAGTTGGGCGCGGTATTACAATAATTGACGAATCCCATCGTCGGGCTGTAATAAGCCATACCACCAAGTAATTTAAAGCTGTCATAACCATAGGAGATATGCTGTTGCATGATGGCTGACGGGGTATCAATCATCTTACGCAAGAAAGAAACTTTGCTTGGCGAAAAGTCGAGACGGGTTAGAGCGCCGCGGCCGTTCGGACTCAGGTGGTTTGGCTCCAATGGTATCCCTTCAGAAAAAAACACATGACCATTGATATCAGCTGGCAACTCTCCACTAAGAAGGTGTAAATCTCCCGAGGTTGCGCTGCGCCCACCCTGCATAATTGAGACCGGAAATAAGGAATGATTGTTGCCTTGCGAAGCCAAAAGTTGGGTTGGTACAAAGGCAGCTCCAGCTACGCTTTTCAAAAATGTACGTCTTTTCATTGCTCTGATTTATATGTTTGTCCATGCATATAAACAAAGTAGGTGAGTTTTATTGGCTAGAATGAGTAATGTACAAAACTATGAAAGAGTGCAAAGAAGTCGTGTAATTTGACGGGTGAATTACACGGGTTAATATCAATAAGCTATTGATTTAAATGTTTTTAATTTCGTTTTGCTTGTGTTTGGTTTGGCGAGTTTTAACGGTGTGGTTAGCTCTTTATTTCCTTTCTAACGCCAATATTTGAAGAGAGGGTGCTTCTTGATGCGTGGCACCAATACTTTCTGTAACGTTGTATTTAAAGGCGTGAGATAAGTTAATTTGCTATTGCAGCCATTCGCTATTGAGCGATACCATATAGGGCTATTTCTTTGGAAAAGATTCGATTATGTCAGATGAAAAACTCGCACTAGAGTGGATGCGCCAACAGGCACATAAAGTAGACCCATACGTTATCAACCCATCGTTTGATGAGTGCGTTGAGCTGCTTGATCCTGCTTTTAAGAAGGGCAAGAGTGTTGCGCAGTTAAAGTATCTGTTATCAGAAGCGGATCGTAGAGCTGGCGCGGCAGAACGTAAGCATGCGGCTTTAAAATACGCCAAAGAGAAAAGCCCAAATGCTGGTCAAATCTTGCGACTACAAAGCAAGCTTCAACAAGTTCAGTTGGCTCTCAAGCTTGCCACTGGCGATAACAATATGACCATATCTCAGTTCTGTGCGGAGTACGATGTCTCTAAGCGTGATGGCAATACCGCATGGAATGAAAAGCTGGTAGAGCAGAACAAAAGAAGATAGTAAAAAAAAGATAGCAAAATGAGCCCTTTGAACGGGCTCATTTTCGTTGTGCGCTTAAGAAAACCTGCTAAGGCCGGATGTTATTGAAACTGACCTTCTGGGTTCCGTCGTCTAGGTTTTCTAACTCAACCACATCGCCTTGATAGTAATACGGTTCCATTGGTATCTCGCTGTTAGCTGGTCTCGCGTAGTGAAGCACTGCAGGTTTGCCTTCCACTTGTCTGGCATATAAGTAACCAATCAACGCATGCTCAAATTGATGGTAGCCGTTGCCCCAATGAAAAGCCTTAGTGCGCTTAGGTTCAAGCCCTACACCACCATATTTGTGGTCGACCCACACATCGTGAAAAGTCGGCAACGTGTATTGTAGGGTTTCTTTCATCGAACCATCTACAAGCGATACCGTCATTGCCGCTTGGTCGAGCTCAGTCCATTCCCATGACGAAGCCCAATGAGTGTTTGGTCTGCTTTGCCAGCCAGTAATCTCTCGTCCTTGCCATGCCTTCTGAAGCTTGCCGCCAAAGTACTGGAATACATCGGTGAAATCTTTTTGGTACTGCGCTTGGGCTAAAGTGTGCTTCATCCCTTGTATACCGAACTCTTTCCATTCGGAGTTATCCAGAGTTTGTCCGGTAAGGTAAGTCATCCAATACGCTTTGATGGTGTGACCAAAATCATTGTGATTGGCGTTCGGCATCATGGCTGCTTTGCTGTGAATGGCACCGTAAAAGCGTTGTTCATCTTCGGAGTGGTAGTGCTCGATCATGGTTTGTGTCAGCCAATTCAGATCATCAAGCCATTTTGTCTTGGTAGGCTCTTTCAGTAGGGGAGCTATTAACAGCATGTAGCCGTTAATCTGGTCAAGTTGTGCAACCAATTCCCGCTGAGTGGCTTTGCCATCTTCACCGTCGGCAAGCACCCACGCTAGGCCGCTGCTGTCGTTAAGTCGATATTTATTAAAGATAAAAGCTTGTTGAGCGATGAGTGCTTCTTCTACCTTCTTATCTTGAGTTAGGTAGTAGTACATGGCTAAGCCAACTAGCGCATATGCTTGATCTTGAGCCGTTCGCTGTTGCCACTCAAGCCCTGCTTTGCCGTCTTTGGTGAAGCTGATGAAACCACCATTTTGTTTATCTTCTAAGTGTTCAATGAGGTAGTAAGCCCCTTGCTTAGCGAGCGCTAATGCTTGTCTGTCTCCGGTTAGGTGGTAGAGCACGCCATAAGCATAGGTTTGGCGTGACTTCATCCGAGTGAACTCTTTGCCGAAGTGTGGCGTGATCCAGCCTCGATCTAACTCAGGACAAACGTTGGTCACATCAAGCAATGTCCCATCATCACAACGAAACGTCGGGAAGTTGCCTATCGGTTCTCCTTGAGCACTCGGCATCATCCAATAAGGCGCTAATCCTTCGCTGGCATGAGCTATCCAGTCCTCACCTGAGGGTAGGGATATATTGGCAGATACAGCCAAGCTTGTGACACTGAGTAATACGATAGAGGTTCGTAACATGATGTTTATCTTAATGAATTGAATTTGCTTGAATATAAACAATCAGGTCTGCACATTGTGATTAGGCGATCACAATCGATCAAATTAGAGCGGTTTAGAGAGAAAGATTCAAGGTCATGAGTCAATCGAATTTCATCTAGCATTATCCAAAATTAGAATAATTAGTAATGACTATAAGTCATTGGATGAATTTTGGTCTCATTCGTATACTGGATTCAAACAAAGGATGTTTTTTAAACAATTGAATGTTTCACCTTTACGAAGAGATATGCTCAACATGAAAAAACTTCTATTAGCTTCGCTACTCGCTACTCGCTATCAGCACAGTGCCTGTCTATTCACAATCATTTGATGATACCGATGACATCCTTAACCGCGCATCACAGATTGAAAATCTTGAATACAAAATGATGGTGCAGCGCGCTACTCAAACGGCGATTCACTATATGCCTGCGGTAACTCAAATTGATTTCTTAAAAGCGACTCGCCGTGACCTGAATGGTGATTTCAATGATGTGGTTTACGTTAATGAACCTTTTGGCTCAGAGAAAGGTTTCCTTACTGCTAACGACACCACGGCTTATGCATGGGCGACCACAACCTCTAAAAATGGTCCTGTCGTTATTGAAGTGCCTGCCGCGACCGACAAAGTGAATTACTTTGGCTCGGTTGTGAACCAATGGGAAGTTCCAATTACAGATGTGGGTTACAAAGGTGCCGACGAAGGCAAAGGTGGAAAATATTTATTCTTACCACCAGGTTACGACAATGAGTTCGGTACCAAGCAAGAACTTGAAAGCCAAGGCTACTTGGTATTTGAAACCGACACTTACCTATATGGATTCTCTTTCAGACCATCGCTAACCAATGGCGCAACAGATTTGGATGCAGGGAACTACGCGAAGAAAATCAAGATCTACAACCTTGCTGAATCTAACAATCCACCAAAAACAGACTATTTAGATGCAACGGATGTCGCTTATGACAGCCTTCCGTATTACAACGAGACGTTCTTCCAAGACATCGATGATGTCATTCAGGAGAACCCGGTAAGAACGCAAGACAAAGCGATGGTTTCGTTATTAAAAGATCTTGGTATCGAGAAAGGCAAAAAGTTCGACCCGTCAGAAGAGCAGAAAAAAGCCATGCGTGAAGGGGTTCTAATGGCATATGCACACATGCAGTCGAAATTCGTAGAGCCTGATCAAACGGTTAGCGCACTATGGAAAGATGAAAATGGCAAACCACTTTCACAATGGTCTTTCTGGAATTTTGGCCCTCAAGCTCAGCTTGGTTTCCCTTTCGTTGATGAAGATGAGGTATTGGTGGATAAGCGTGCTGCATCTTACTTCTACGTAACTTACTTGCCGAAACAGTTGGGTGGTTCAACTTTTTACCTTACGGGCCTACGAGACTCAGAAGGTGAGATGTTAGATGGCAAAGCGACGTACAAGCTCAATGTACCCGCCGATACTCCAGTCGAAGATTTCTGGTCTGCGATTGTTTACAACATGGAAACCAAGAACTTCGTTAAAGGTTTCGACCGAGTAGGACTATCTTCTCGAAACGCTGACACGATGAAAAAGAATCCAGACGGCTCTTACGACCTGTACTTCGGCCCAGAAGCACCAAAAGGGCAAGAGGAAAACTGGGTTCCTACAGGTGGTGAAGATTACTTCTTATTGTTCCGACTTTACCGACCAACCTCGAAAACATTCTTTAAGAACTGGATGCTAGAAGACATGGAGAAAATCAGTGACTAGCCAGCGATAGAGACTCGACCGTCTCTGGAAATAAATAACCTAGTGCGTCCCACTCAATATAGAAAACATTGGTGCTGCCTAGGTTATGTGAGTCACTTTAGACAAGAGAAACTATCATGAAAAAATCGATTATTGCTACGTTACTGATTACTTTAGGCTGTTCATCTTTCGCCTTTGCTGAGCCTCAATATAGTGCGCAAGTGCCAGAGAGCATCATTACACCAAATAAGGTTGAGTCAGCCTATCTAGGTGAGTTGAACTATACCGATGGCGCACCTACTGAAGAAACGCACGCTAAGGTGCAAGACTTTGTGCAAGTCTCCAATGCGGTTCGTGTCTTTCTATCCGGTATTCCTGTTGCTTCGATACAAGGGTTATTGCTTGGGCACGAAAGTATTGGCATGAAGCCGAACCAAACCATTGCGGTTTCTGAAGGCAACTTAGATGCCAATAGCCTGTGGTTAACCGCCAATACAACAACGCCGTATATCACTTCTGAAATTGATGTGAAAAATGGCCCGGTTGTTCTGGAAATACCTACTCCTGTACTTGGCTTACTCGACAATGCGGCGTTTAAATATGTAGACCGAATTGGTGTTACCCACCCTGACAACGTCGAAAAATCAGGTAAGTACTTTATCCGTCATTCTTCGTGGAAAGGAGAGGTGCCTGAAGGATACATTGAGGTTGTCAGTGAAGGTTACCAGCACTGGCTATTGCTGCGCCTTGTAAGCTCGCCAGATGAAATGCAAGCGAGCATTGCGACACTGAAAGAGACCACTAAGCTTTACCCGTATGGAGAGAAAGACAAAACAGAGTTCATGAATATTTCAGGTGTCGACTACAACACCATTCATGCCATGGATGCGACATTTTACGATGAGGTGAATGCACTCATTCAATATGAGCCTACGGCTATTTTTGATGCTGAATGGTTGTCGCTAGCCAAAGATATCGGAATCGAAAAGGGTCAGGATTTTTCTCCTAATAAACGCATGCAACGAATACTGTCGGAAGCGGCAAAAATAGCAACGGCTGAAGCGCGTTCAACCTACTTCCATCCTAAAGAGGAAATGTTCCGCTACGATGATAGGCAATGGTTTACTCCGTTGGTCTCAGGCCATGAGTTTAAAGACACCAATGGCGTGATTGACTCTGACATGCGAGCAACTTTCCACTTTATGGCTACGGGTATTACCCCGGATATGGTGACGAAAACCGTAGGTAAAGGGTCAGATTATTTATTGGCGACGCGTGATGCCAATAAAGAAGTGTTAGATGGTAGTCAGCACTATACGGTGACACTGCCGCCGAATGCGCCTGTAGAGAAGTTCTGGTCGTTTATGATCTACGATAATCAGACGCGTTCGATGTTAGAAACCGACCAAAAATCTGCGGGTATCGATGGTTTGAGCGAAGGAATTAAGAAAAACAGTGATGGTTCAATCACTATACACTTTTCTCCAAATGCACCAAAAGGAATGGAAAATAACTGGGTTCAAACGACCGAAGGTAAAGGTTTTAATATCATCTTCCGTATGTATTCACCGACAGAAAAATGGTTTGATAATTCATGGAAACCGAGTGATTTTGTTAAAGTAAACAAGTGATTTTATCAAAGTGAAATAGAAGATAATCAAGATAGGATACACCCTTTTAGAGGGTGTATCTTTTCGTGTTATGGTTATCTCGATCTAAACGACGTTATTGCCCATATTACTAGGAGATTTATGCAAAAGGATATTTCATATCAATTGAATCGAGTCGACTTAAATCTGCTGGTGGCTTTTGATTGCTTATTGAGAGAACGTAACGTAACCAATGCTGCAAAAGCGTTATTTGTTTCACAGTCAGCGATGAGCCGCAGTTTAAAACGTTTGAGAGAGACCTTCGATGATCCCTTGTTTATTCGAACATCTACCGGCCTGACACCTACATCAAAGTCACTAGAATTAGGTCAAGAACTGCAACACATTCTTCCTCAGTTAAGCGCGTTGTTTCACCGTAATCAATTTGATGCTCGAAAATGCAGTGATACGTTTTCGATTTCATTGCCTACTTTTCTAGGAAGTACCATTCTTCCCAATCTAGCCTTGGATTTATTTGAAGAAGCTCCGGATGTGAACTTGATAGAGATGGCTGCGAAAAGTAACCCTTATGACTTATTAGACAAAGGGAAACTCGACTTTGCTATTCATTATGCAAGCTCGTTAGATCAAAAATACCAAGCGACAAAGTTAGGAACCATTTACCCCAAGCTTTTTGTTCGGAGAGACCATCCTCTAGTGGGAAGTAACACTACGTTAGATGAAATCATGCGATACCCGGTGCTCGCTATGAATGTAGAAGAAGACCACAAACAAGCATTTAACACGCCTCTTCAGCAAATATTGTTAGAGCTTGAAAGCGATAAGCGACCAAAACTTAGAAGTACTCAAACTCATGTGTTAATGGAGATCGCATCTCGCTCAGATGCGGTGATTTTTGGTATGAATGCGTTGAGTTCACTACCGGATTTCGACCGTCGGTTTGTGGACATTTACGATTTTGTAGACAGTAAACAATATCACGTAGATCTCTATTTATTACAACATCAACGTACATTTACATCTGCTTCGCATCAGTGGATAGCGTCTAGATTTAGTGAATTGTTGAATAACACACTCTGAATACAAATAGTAAACAGCTTCTTTTGATAATCCTAGTCAACAATAAGTTATCGCAAAACGATAATTTATTGTTGATCATCATTTGTTTTGATCTTAGTATCCTCCTGTCAACTTAACAGGAACATTAACTATGTCTAACATCCAAAAACAAAGCCGACGTGTCCGCATGCTATTGCAGTCTTTTCTTGTGCTTACTCCTATCATGGTGTGCTACTTCTGGTTAACCGTTGAGACTCCTTATGACTTTATAAGTTCGACTGGTATTTTTTACCTCACTTATGACATCGAGAGTTACACGATGTTGCCACTTACTATGACAACAAGAATGGTTGCTGCGTTCACAAGCTTAGCGATGTCTAGCATCCTGATATACGCACTACTCGTTCTGATACGTTTATTCCGCAACTATGAGCGAGGCGAAATCTTCTCTCTAGAAAATGCACTGTCTTACCAGAAGCTCGGGTATAGCTTGTTTTATTGGGTTTTGGGGTCGGTTATCTATGGTTCATTGATGTCAGTGATTTTGTCGTTCAATAATCCACCAGGTGAGCGTATCTTTGAGATTAGTTTTGTGGGGATGGACTTTTTGACACTTATATTAGGTATAATAATTTTGATCATCTCATGGGTGATGAAAGAAGGTTATATTCTGGCTGATGAGCACAGCCAAACGATTTAAAGGACTTGTCATGACTATCCGCATTAATTTAGACATTATGATGGCCAAGCGAAAAATGCGATTAAAGACATTGGCAAAAGAGGTTGGGATTACCGAAGCCAACCTGTCGGTGTTAAAGAATGGCAAGGCTAAAGCGGTAAGGCTATCTACACTAGACAAGTTGTGTGAAGTGTTAGATTGCCAACCGGGTGACATATTGGAATTTGAAGCGAACGTTCATCAAGAGAGCGCTACTGCTGAATAGCGAGCTCGTAAATCGTATTCCCTTACGAAAATAATGAGTCTCGAAGTTGTTCGAGACTCATTCGTTACAAACTAAACAGGTTCTCCTGCCTCGTCTTCTTCAACGATATCTTTTTCTAAACTCGCCTCTGCCAACCATTTCTTTATCGACGGACTGTTCAACACTCGTTGTTGATACTGTTGGGCTTTTTCCGAAAGCTGGATGCCGTAGGTTTCGACTCGCAGTGCTACAGGTGCAAACATCGCATCGGCAATCGACCATTCTCCAAATAGCCAGCCCTCTGGGTATCGTTCCATTTGCTCAGACCAAATGGCATCGATGCGAGCGATGTCTTTTAGTGCACCTTCACTCAAAACCAGTTTTCTTTTGGCTCGGCAATTCATTGGTAATTCATTTCTGATGTTGAAAAAACCAGAATGCATTTCTGCCGAGATAGCTCGGGCTAAGGCGCGCTCTGCAACGGATGTTGGCCAGGCAGCGCCGTTTAGGTAGGCATCATTAACGTATTCGAGAATTGCGAGTGAATCCCACACTGCAACGTCACCATCAACTAGAGTCGGCACTTTTGCGGTGGGCGTAACTTTCGCTAACGTGTCATAAAAATCTGGAGTGAATAGCTTAAGTTTGATGACGTCTGCGTTGAGGTTGTAGTGATCGAATATTAGCCATGCGCGCAGTGACCAAGTTGAGTAGTTCTGATTAGCGATATAAAGCTGCATAAATGCTTCCTTGCGTTTGGTGAGTATGCATTTGAGCTTAAGGGATTGTATTACGGCGCACTAACGGATAATTTTGATGCAATACATTAATAAAAACGATGGGTGGTGATTTCAATATGGATATTGATGCGTTGCGAGGCTTTCTTGCGTTTGTGGAGACCAGCAGTTTTACACGTGCTGCAAAGCAGATTAATCGCACCCAGTCGGCCTTTAGCGCTCAGATGCGTAAGTTAGAGGAAGAACTTAACGTTACTCTGTTTCAAAAGGAAGGACGCAACCTAGTATTGACTGAGGCGGGCTTGGCATTGCGTTCTCATGCGGAGCAGCTCGTCGCACTCCACAATACGGCATTGAAACAAGTAAAACGTTATGAGGACAAACAGCCTCTACGATTAGGTTGCCCTGAAGACTATAACGACAGCATCTTGCCGAAAGTGATTAAGCTGTTGCAAAACGCAGAACCTACGTGTTCCATTCAAGTATTTAGCTTGCCGAGCATTACGCTTAGAGAGTGGCTTGATGATGGTAGGCTTGATGCTGCGATCGTGACCCGTGCTCCCGATAGCGAAGAGGGATATTGGTTAACCAATGATGTGGGCGTTTGGATAAGTAGCCCTGATTTTGTGTTTGATGATTCTAAACCTGTCCCACTCGCATTGTTCCAGACGGATTGTAAATACCATGCTGCGGCAGTTAATGGTTTAACCAAACAAGACACGCCATATCAGCTTTTAGCGTGTAGTAATACGGCTTCAGCGCAGCGTGCAATCGTCAAAGCTGGGTTGGCAATTGGTGCGATGGGCAAACTCAGTGTCACGCCTGATTTGAAGATTCTCGATGATATGCCGCCGTTACCTGCGGTAGACATCGTACTGTTGCTCGCGAGTAAGCATCATCCAGTATTGGACAAAGAGGTGCTCAATCAGCTGATTGAATTAGATTCCAATTAGATTTTGCTCGGTGAGAGGCATTGATGCTGCGAGTGATCAATAAATAGAAAGGCCGAGAACATTGCGTTTCTCGGCCTTGTTTTTATAGAAGAGAGGGTGAATTACGAGAGCTTAAATTTGCTCAACTCTCCGTGTAAATCTCCGGCTTTTACTGTCAGCTCATTACTGATTTCTACCGAGGAAGTCATGGTGTCCATCACTTCCACAGCGGTGTCGTTAATGATGACTACGTTACGGTTAATCTCTTCAGATACTGAACTTTGCTCTTCAGCGGCGGAAGCGATTTGATTGTTCATGTCGTTGATGACTTCAATGGCTTGGTTAATCTCAGACAGCGCCAAATGAGCGGCTTGAGTTTCGCCTTTGGTATCATTCGCTTGCTTTTGACTTTGCTCCATCAAGACCACGATAGATTGGGTCTCTTGCTCTAGGCGTGCTAGCATCGAACGGATCTCTTCGGTCGAACCTTGAGTACGGTTTGCTAGGTTACGTACTTCATCGGCAACCACAGCAAATCCTCGGCCTGCTTCGCCTGCGCGGGCAGCTTCAATGGCAGCATTCAGTGCAAGCAAGTTAGTTTGTTCTGCAATACCCCCAATCTCGCTTAAAATGCCTTGAATCGCAGTGCTTGAATCGACCAAGTTTTGCGTTTGTTGCTGCGCATCATTCACTTGAACCGCTAAGCTATCAACCGCGCTGGCAGCATTGTCCATGCGTGTCATGCCGTTAAGGCTATTACTTTGTACTTGGCTCGCTGCGGCAGCGGCTTGCACGGCTGAGTTCGCCACTTCTTGCGCAGTTGCACTCATCTCATTGATTGCAGTGGCGAGTGAGTTCACTTCGTTTACTTGAGCGTTCAACTGGTCACGAGATACCTCTGCACGCGCTTGGCCTTCAGTCGCGTTTTTATCGACTTGGTCTGCAGTCGCCATGACAGTAAGTAGCATCTCTTGTATACGAGATAGGAAGGTATTAAACCAGTGAGCCAGTTGCGCGGTCTCGTCTTTTCCTTTTACTTCGATGCGGTAGGTTAAATCGCCTTCGCCTTGTGCGGCATCTTTGAATCGCTCGACCAAGTTATTGAGAACTTTGCCCAGTGAGTTGGCGATCAACGCCATCGATATGATGCCTAGAAGAACGGCGACGATCCCCGCCCACACACCTTTTTCAAGCGCTTTCGAATTCTGTTCATCACTCCACTGGGTGTACTCGTCGACACTTTTTGCAAGGTGACTACTGGGAACCGACACCATGACTACCCACGGTGCGTCGCTAGTTTCGATAGCAGTTATGGCGTATTCCTCTCCGCCAAATGTAACCAACCCAGCCCCGGACTGTTTAGCGATAGACTGAACGCGCGACCATTCTTTTTTTAGCTCTGGTGAGACTTTCTTACCAACCATGTTTCGAGCACTGCTGTTGGCTAGAGTAATGCCTTTCCATGAAGTGATGAGGATTCTACCTTGTCCGTCGAACAGGTAACGAGCAAGACCTTCACTCTGGCTTTGCAGTTCATGAAGTGACAAATCGAAGCCAAGTGAGCCAATGATCTTACCGTTTTGTTTGATCGGCTGGCTGATGGTAGTAATGAGTTCTTGCTTCCCACGAACCGGATAGAAGTACGGCTCCATTACGAATGTTTTACCGGTTTGGTAAGGCATTAAGTGCCAGTCGTCTTTGCGTTCACCATTGCTGTTTAGCTCGGTATTGCTGAAGCTCTCCATTGCGACCGCGTCAAAGCTGTTTTGGTCATTGGGAGAGAAGAAAGGGGCAAGGTAGCCCTGACTATTAAAGCCTAATTCGCTGTCCAAGTTGATCTCTCCATTGAGATCGGTTTGTTGTGGCCAAGTCTTGTTTTCCCACACCATGTAGCCGGCAAATACGGCTTTGTTTTGTGCTTCTAGCGCGGCAGTAAACTGTTTAACGATAAGGTCTGCGCTAGCGTCCGTTTCTGAACTCAACTCAATGATTGAACGTGCTTGTGTTAAGTTAGCTAGTACCGGGTTAAGTTGGTTAGAAATGTTTAACCCTTGCTGAAGTGCCGTATTTTGTAAATCGGTTGTCGTAGCATCGGTTAACTGTAGTTTTACTTTCTCTGTGACTTGTTTGTTCACATCAGTAAAAGCGCTAGTGGTCATGCCCATTGCGATCAACAGGGTGAAAGCCATCGCCCCGCCTGCACTCACCGCAATTCGCGTTCGTATACTGTTAAACATATGATCTCTCTAGCTAAATAGTGGTAGTTTTGCAGAGATTTTAAACAAGATAAGTGAACGGAAAATGCAAAAAAATGAACACAAAAAGAATAGGGAGATCAAAAATATAAACAAGATTGCATAATGTGCAGTTTTGGCTTTGCTCGCAACGCTTAGATGAATATGAAAATCATCATTTAGTAATCGCTAACTTTATGTATTTATTAGTTTTAATGATGATTAGGTGAGTTTAATGTTTTAGTAAGGGTGCAATTTTTCCTCTATAGTTTGTGACCGCGAGTCTATTACTCATTATATGACGACGATCACAATTAAATTTATTTAACCCAATGAATTACCACTCTTTTTATAAGTGATTTAAAGAGGGAACACGTTGTATTAGCTTGCCCGTGTTGTTTTGCTTTGTTTCTTCGGTGGCCTAACGTGGCGTGACAAAATACGACTGCGTTCTTGTTTCACTTCCGTCAGCTTTCTCCATGACCATAAACGCACTCGTGCTTCCTTGGCGCTCACTTCGAGGTCGACGACTGGATTAAGGTAAGGGGAGTCTGGTTCAAGCTCGTGCATCATGACTTCCATAGGTGTCATCTTCCAAGGCTCAAACAGAAGTGGAGTGGGTATGTCTGAAAGTTCGGGTACCCATTTTCGGATGAAGTCCCCATCGGAATCGTGTTCTAGGGCTTGCTTTGTTGGGTTGTAAATTCGGATGGTGTTGATGCCCGTTACCCCAGCTTGCATTTGAAACTGTGGGTAATGAATGCCGGGTTCAAAATCGAGGAACAGCTGCGCTAAGTGTGTGACACCATCACGCCAGTCCATGTTCATATGGTGAGTGAGAAAGCTCACCAGCATTGAGCGCATGCGGAAATTAATGTACCCCGTATGATGCAGGCAGCGCATACAGGCATCGACCAATGGCACACCTGTCATCCCCATCTTCCATGCCTGAAGATGTGTCGGATCTTTTACCGTCTCTTTTTGCAAGAGTGCTTCGTAGGCGTGATTGATACAGCGATATTCCATCGCGCATTCCGATTCAAACTTCTGCATGAAATGACAGTGCCAGTGAAGCCTTGATGAGAGCGCAATCAAGCTGCGACGAAACCCTGCGACTTGCCAGTGCCCCAACAGGTGTTGATAAACCTCACGCAGCGATATATTGCCCCAAGCCAAATATGGGGATAGACGTGTACAGGCATGTCGTGAAGCTTCTGGGCTTGAGATGCTGCGATAGTAATCGCGACCACGGCGCTCAAAGAAGTCGTGTAACGTTGCCCATGCCAGTGCACTTCCGCCCGTTTGTATGCCGTTAATTTTGGTTAACCATGCTTGTGGAGGTTCCATAGCGAGTTCAAGCTCTTCAGGATCAAGGGTATGCAGTGATTCTGTCGTTAACTGATTTTCTTCTATGGGAGCACGCATGACATTGTTCCAGTGCTTGTCCCAACCGATTCTGTCTTTCGACCCTCTTACGACAGCGCCTTGTGCGAACTCTTGCCATGGGATGTTGTGATCTGTAAACCAAGCAGAGAGTTCTCTGTCACGCTCAAAAGTGCAATTTAATCCTATCTCTTGATGAGAGAAGACGTTTTTAATGTGGTAACGAGATTGGATCACTTCGAAGCAGTCCACCGCACTGCCATGAAGTATTGAGACCTGATGTCCATACTCTTTCAGCGACTGGTTCATGCATTGCAGCGACTGCCAAACAAACCGCCAATGTCGCTCAGAATAGTGGGCATTGTTTAGCAGCATTGGTTCGAAAATGTAGAGCAATATCGTTGGGTGTTGACCTGATAAAGCGTGTTGTAAAGGTGCGTGGTCGGTGAGTCTTAAATCACGCTTTAGCCACACTATGTTGATTGTTTGCATCTGAGCCCTCTTTCGTTTTCAAGCATTACGAATCAGAGGGCAAAACGTCTCACTGGAAGTGAGTTTTATTTTCGATAATGAAAGGGCAGGTTATGATCTCCTGTTTTCATTATTAGAGAATGCCTAAGCTTTTTAGTTTTCGATAAATCGTATTACGGCTGATACCAAGTATGCGTGACGTCTTACTGATGTTGCCTTGGTTGGCTTGATAAGTTTGCAACAAGGTTTCTTCAACGGTGCTTCTTAAATCGTTACTCGCTGTACCTTTTATGGCATTAGAGGTTGTCGATTGGTGGTGATTATCATGCGCTAACGACGTGAGGTGTTGAGCTAGATGGCTGGGCACATGCTCGAGTGTGAGTTGTGGTTCGTCGTTTGCCAGTAAAGTGGCGACTTTAAGTAGGTTGTCTAACTCGCGGATATTACCCGGCCATGAATAGGCGCATAGCAACCCCATCAAATGCGGGCAGATTGTTTGCTCATCTTCAGCGTATTTACGGTGAATGTTTTCGATTAAAGCGTGTTTATCTTGTCTCTGTTGCAGGCTTGGTAAGGTAAACGCCAAGCCATTTAGGCGATAGTACAAATCTTGTCGAAACTCTCCAGTTGCGACTAGCTGCTCAAGGTTTTTATGTGTTGCGGCGATGATCTGACAATCGACTTGATAGCTCTGATTGGAACCTACAGGCACCACGGATTTGTCTTGCAGAACATGCAGCAATCGACATTGAGCCTCTAATGGCATGTCGGCGATCTCATCTAGAAACAGAATTCCCTTATCTGCTTGGCGGATCTTGCCTTGGAATCCTTTGTGGCTCGCGCCAGTAAAAGCCCCCGGTGCGTAGCCAAACAGTTCAGATTCGATAAGATCTTTCGGTAATGCACCACAATTCACTGCGACTAAGGGCGACGATTTACGCTGGCTTTGCTTGTGTAACGCCTTAACAAACTCGCCCTTTCCGACACCTGTTTCACCAAGGATTAATAGGCTAATGCCTTTATCGAGAACCTTATTGGCCTGTTGCCAAGCGTGCTCTATCTGTTGTTCACCATGGTGTAAATCACACGACGCTGAAATAGAGCGTGTGCGCTTGGCTGTTGGGCGTTTTAGGTGCTGTTTTTCAAACACAAAGGGCGCATCTATTGAAGTTCGGTTGAAGAGGGTGTCGATACTCTCACCGACGATCGAGGTTTGATCTAAAAGTTGTGAAGCGACCTGATTATGCGCGACTACCTCACCTGCTTCATTGGCTATCACAATCCCTTGCCAACCACTATGAAGTAGCGATTTCTCACATGCGAGATCAATGCGAGTCGTGCCTTGTGGTATATGGCTCAATAACTGATTCTCAACAAGCTGAACCATGTTTTGAACGAGCAGTTGCACCGAACTATCGTGTTGCTGCTGCTCACTGGTAATGTCCAATACGCCAACCATTTGCCCTTGATGATCAAACACTGGGCTTGCTGAACAACTGATAAATCGATGCTGGTGGATGAAGTGCTGCTCACCAATGATGGTTACAGGTTTAGCTTCCACGATCGCCGTGCCAATGGCGTTGGTCCCTTTGAGTTGTTCCTGCCAACACGCTCCAGAGCTGAGTGCAATCGAAGTCAGCTTTTCCTTGAATCTCTCTTGTCCCCAACTAGCCAGAATCACCCCTTCAATGTCGGTCAAGATCAAACGACTGTCGGTACGTGCAAACATCTGGTTAAACAGAGGCAGTGCATTGCGCTCGACGATTTGAATCAAGCTCGATGATTGATGACGTCGCTGCTTGAGAATTGATTGTGGCAGGCGAATATCTTCGGGAAGACGTCTCTGTTTCAGCCCCGCTTCGGTGCTGCGGTGCCAAGAGGACGAAAGCCAATCTGAGGTGTTTGCTTGTTGAAGGTGCATGACTGTTCCATGTCGTAACAGTGAGAGTGTACCAAATTGGAACAGTTGAACACTGGATTGGTTTCCATACGGCCGTTCAATGCCAACTCACTTTGGATTGTAAATGTTTGGTAATCATAGTTTTACAATTTATTAACAACAAGTTTTAAGGTTGTGGCGTGTGATTTGCGTTGTTCTTGTTGTGAAGAAAACACGAATTATCAGTGTTTTAAACAGAAAGCATAAACATAGGCGTCTTGTCATGAGTTCTTTTCTCAAGAGAAGTAGCCACAAAAATAAGACAGCTCTCGCTCAATAACGAACAACACATCTAAGAAGGATCTAATTATGATTTACGCACAGCCGGGTAGTGACAACGCAGTAGTGAACTTTAAAGCCCAATACGATAATTTTATTGGTGGCGAGTGGGTGAAGCCTGTCAGCGGCGAGTATTTTGATAATACGTCTCCCGTGAATGGTCAGGTGTATTGCCAAGTGGCGCGCTCAACCGAGGCGGACATTAGCTTAGCACTCGATGCGGCGCATGCAGCTCGTGCGAGTTGGGCTGCGACCAGTGTGACAGAGCGTTCGAACATCCTACTTAAAATTGCTGACCGCATTGAAGCGAACCTAGAAGAGATCGCAGTCGCTGAAACGTGGGAAAACGGCAAACCAGTTCGTGAAACTCTGGCGGCAGACATTCCGTTGGTTGTCGATCACTTCCGTTACTTTGCGGGTTGTATTCGAGCGCAAGAAGGCAGCGCAGCCGAGCTCGATTCAAACACTGCAAGCTACCACTTCCCAGAGCCAATTGGCGTAGTAGGGCAGATCATTCCTTGGAATTTCCCGATTTTAATGGCGGCTTGGAAATTGGCCCCCGCACTGGCAGCAGGCTGTTGTGTGGTGATGAAGCCAGCTGAGCAAACACCAACATCGATTTTGGTGATGATGGAGAAGATAGCGGATCTCCTGCCTGCAGGTGTGGTCAACATCGTGAATGGTTTTGGTAGCGAAGCAGGTCAAGCGTTAGCAACTAGTGACCGCTTGGCTAAATTGGCGTTTACTGGCTCAACAGAAGTCGGCCACCATATTTTGAAATGTGCGGCTGAAAGCTTGATTCCATCAACCGTTGAGCTTGGCGGTAAGTCTCCAAACATCTACTTCCCAGACATTTTTGATTATGAAGATGAGTACCTAGATAAGTGTGTAGAAGGCATGCTGCTGGCGTTCTTTAACCAAGGTGAGGTGTGTACCTGTCCATCGCGTGTGTTGATCCACGAATCGGTCTACGACAAGTTCATCACCAAAGTTGTCGAGCGCGCTCAAACCATCAAGCAAGGTAACCCATTAGATACTGACACTCAGGTTGGCGCACAAGCCTCTCAAGAGCAGTTCGATAAGATTCTAAGCTACCTAGAGATTGGCCGCCAAGAAGGCGCGAAAGTGCTAACTGGTGGGGAAATCGCGCAGCAACCGGATGATCTGGGTAATGGTTACTATATCCAACCAACTATGCTCGAAGGCAACAACAAGATGCGTGTCTTCCAAGAGGAGATCTTCGGCCCTGTTATCGCAGTAACCACCTTTAAAGACGAAGCCGAAGCGTTGGAAATTGCCAACGATACCGAATATGGCTTGGGCGCTGGCGTTTGGACTCGTGATGCAAACCTCGCGTACCGCATGGGACGCAACATTGAAGCGGGGCGTATTTGGGTGAACTGCTACCACGCTTACCCAGCACACGCGGCGTTTGGTGGTTACAAGAAGTCGGGCATCGGCCGTGAGACACATAAGATGATGCTCGATCACTACCAAAACACGAAGAACCTGCTGATCAGCTACGATACTAATCCGTTAGGCTTCTTCTAATACAGGTTCGTTCTAAAAGTATGAGAATGAATCATGGATACAAAGAATAACTAACAACGCAGTCGGCTTGATCAAGAAAAATAAAAAGTGAAAGTAAAACCAAAACGCCCAATTCATTAGAGTTGGGCGTTTTTATGTTTGAAGTATTCTAGCTTTTCGAAAAGAAGACTTCTGGCTTATGGTTCGGGCCATAGTTGCCTTCTAGTTGAGTCAGCTCTAATCCTTGTTTGCCTATCAAAGAGCCGACTAACTGGCGGTTGAACGGGTAGCTGTCGGGGTTGTTAATATACTCTTCAACATCAATCCATTTGGCTTCCGCAATTTCATCCGTGTCTTGAATCTCAATCTCTTGAGTTTGAGCGATAAGGTGACAAACAAAGTAGAGGTTCGATTTGCCAAATTGATATGGGTGGCGCGTTGCCATGCCAACCACTGAAACGAACGTGGCTTCGATGCCTGTCTCTTCTAAGGTTTCTCTAACCACCGATTCTTCAATGCCTTCACCCAACTCAATATGACCGCCCGGTAATTTGTAGCCCGTCATGCCGTGTTCTTTAATCATCAGCACTTGGTTGTGTTCGTTAGTGATCAATGCGCCTGCGCCCAAGGTGTGGGTTGGGATGAAAGGCACAAACTCCACAATCTCGGATTTATGAATCAGCGTAATTTCGTCTTCCAAACAGTTGTGAAACACAAAGCCAAGTTCGGTTGCTACTGGGATTAGATGCGACAGTGAAATAGGTAAACTGATCCAGATAATGCCTTTGTTATTTTGCTTTGAAAACTCGGTGATTTCGCTGAGCTCAGCGTGGAATGAGTCGGCATCGTGTGGTGCTGTCAGCGGGTCGATGATGATGCCGTTAAATTTGTCGAGCGTAAATTCCACGGGTGGTCCTTTGTTGTTTGATTTATTGAGAGCCTTTATAGAGGGAGCTTATAACAGATGTAGAGGTTATGACACCCGAAAAGCCGGTGACATGCAGATTGCTGGGGAAAGCGGTAGGTAAGAAACAAAAACTGCGCTTGGAAACCAGAGCGCAGTTTTAAAGTTGGAGTTATTTGAGTTCGTATCTAACGAACGTAGTTTGCATCAACGCTGACATACCAGTGTTGAAGCTTACCGTCAGATTTTTCAATCCACAAATCGTTGGTGTAACTCTCTATCTTGCCGTTTACCGTTAACTTGAATGTGTTCTCGTCGAAGTCGCCAAGCTTCACAAACTGATCGGTCGTAATCAAAAACGGGTCCATGTCATCGACACCAACGGCATCGGATATCACATAGTAGTGATAAGTAAATGGCTTGCTCGCATCATTCGGATTGCTGCGATATGCCACAAGCTTGAATGGTTCCGTTAATGGAACGTCGAGCGTTTGCTTGTCCATGGTCGCTGGAATCGGAATAAATAGCCAAGCGGTAAATAGACCGCTCAATAAAACCATTAGGAAGAAAAGAGTCTTAATTGCTTTCATAGCAACCTTCAAAATAGGTGATGTTGAAGGCGCTATGGTAACAGGTTTGATTTGTCGATTGTAAGAGTATGAATAAGTGAAGGCGGCACCACTCTGTTAGGAAATTTGAACAAATTGACTCACTGTTCATAATTTGTGGCTTGTAAATCTGAACGGGTAAGCCCCTTACGACAACTAATAGTCCAATTAATGAGCGTGGCCTTGTGATAGGTTGATCAACATGACGCCTGCGGCAACAAGCCCCATGCCAATCCAAACTTTTGTGTCCAGGTGTTGGCTGTAAACGAAGGTCGAGATTAAGCTCACTGTCAAAATGGCTAATCCAGCCCATAGAGAGTGCACCACACCAACAGGCATCCCCTTCATCGCTTGGCTCAAAAATAGAAACGCTGCCAAGTGCCCAGAGATCACCAGCAATGCGGGCACTGGCTTAGACAAACTAAACCCGTCAGTGGCTTTAAGTGCAACGTGAGAAAGTGCTTCAGCCATTACGCCCATCATCAAGAAAAACCAGCTCATATTCGTACCTTTATCTTTGTATTGTTTGTGTTGGTATAGCAAGAGTGTTTGAAAGTGGTAATTGGTGCTAATCGCGGATTAGCTCATATTGCAGGCACAAAAAAGCCCGCACCTCACGCTTTTGCAAGGTGCGGGCTAAATAGGTGTGACTACTTGTTTAGGTAAGCTGCGTGGAACTCAATGTGCTCATCAATAAAGCTAGAGATGAAGTAGTAGCTGTGGTCGTAACCAGGCTGCATACGTAGCTCTAAATCAGCATTGTTTACTTTCGCTGCTTCAATTAACTGTTCAGGTTTCAGCTGTTCAATTAGGAAGTTGTCCGCTTCGCCTTGGTCAACCAACATTGGCAGCTTAGTGCCTTTCGTTTTTAGAAGCTCAGAGGCGTCGTACTGTTTCCACTCTTCAATATCTAAACCTAGATATTGGTTAAATGCTTTTTGGCCCCAAGGACATTGCATTGGGTTACTGATTGGGCTAAATGCAGAGATAGAACGGTAGCTATCTTCGTTCTTGATACCAATCGTAAGGGCACCGTGTCCACCCATGCTGTGACCAGAAATTGATTTCACTGATGTTACAGGGAAGAAAGACTCAATCAGTGCTGGAAGCTCTGTTACCACGTAATCGTACATGTGGTAATGGCTGTCCCATGGCGCTTGAGTAGCATTCACGTAGAAGCCTGCACCTTGGCCCAAGTCGTAGCTTTCATTGTCGGCAACGTTCTCACCACGTGGGCTTGTATCTGGTGCAACAATAGCGATGCCTTGCTCAGCCGCAGCTTTAAATGCGCCGGCTTTTTGCATGAAGTTTTCATCGGTACAGGTTAGGCCTGATAACCAATATAAAACAGGAACTGGGTTTTCTTTGCTTGCATTGGGTGGCAAGAAAATCGCGAAACGCATATCGCAGTCAAGCGTTGCAGAAAAGTGGGTGTATTGTTTGTGCCAACCACCAGCAACCTTTGCTTGGCTAATGTTTTCGATTGTCATTTATTGTGCTCCGTAGGTTGATGGTTTCGGAATTTATGTATTTGTTTTCTATAGCTTAAGCCAAAGGTTTCACCACCCACCGGGCAGGAGGTGGTGAAGACAGTTTCGCTCTGATGTTTAAATCAGAACTGTGGTCTCGACACCTAGGTGCCGAGACCAAGGAGAATTATCTGTCCATGTGTAAAACAGTACGGATAGATTCACCTTTGTGCATTAGGTCGAATGCGTCGTTTACTTCGTCAAGGCTCATTGTGTGAGTAATGAACTCTTGAAGACCAAACTCACCCGCCATGTAACGGTTTACGATTTCTGGTAGCTCAGAGCGGCCTTTAACACCACCGAAAGCAGAACCACGCCATACACGACCTGTTACTAGTTGGAATGGACGAGTTGAGATCTCTTGACCTGCGCCTGCAACACCGATGATTACAGATTCGCCCCAACCTTTGTGACAACATTCAAGAGCTTGACGCATCACGTTTACGTTACCGATACACTCGAATGAGTAATCAACACCACCGTCTGTCATCTCAACGATAACGTCTTGGATTGGCTTGTCGAATTTCATTGGGTTGATGCAGTCAGTCGCGCCAAGTTGTTTTGCTAGCTCGAATTTGCTCTCGTTGATATCAACACCGATGATTTTGCTTGCACCAGCCATACGAGCACCGATGATTGCAGAAAGACCGATACCGCCTAGGCCGAATACAGCAACTGTGTCGCCTTTTTCAACTTTAGCTGTGTTCAGTACCGCACCCATAC